>DATMMY010000318.1:0-4972 GCA_035569515.1 Candidatus Solibacter sp.
GAGAAGGGCGGTGAAAAGCTGGCGGCCTCACTGGGTGTTACCCAAGACACACTGAAGATGCTGCGCGCCAAGCCGACGGACGAGGTACTCAAAGCAGCCAACGAGCAAGTTGTCCGGCCCGTGGTTGATGGTTGGGTACTGCCCCAGGACATCTACACCATTTTTGCCCAAGGCAAGCAAAACGACGTGCCGCTGCTCATTGGCAACAATGCCGATGAGGGTACCACTCTGGCCCCTCAAGGCGCCCTAGTCAAAGCCGTGTCATACGTGGACGGAGTGCGCCAACGGTACGGAAGCGGCGCTGACCAGTTCCTGAAAACATATCCGGCAGGCAGCGATGACGAAGCCATCGCGTCTTTCTACGCCGCATATCGCGACCAGGTTTTCGGATGGGAGATGCGTACCTGGGCCCGTATGCAGACCAAGACCGGCCACAGCCCCACGTACGTGTATTACTTCAGCCGCAGACCGCCTGGTCCTCAGAGCCAGAAGCTCCGCGCCTTCCATGCCGCCGATGTAGCCTACGTCTTTGGGACCTTCGTATGGCCATTCCCTTGGGACGAAACCGACCACAAACTTTCTGACAGCGTTACCAGCTATTGGGTCAACTTCGCCACCACCGGCAACCCCAATGGTGAAGGCCTGCCCAAGTGGCCTGCCTATGATGCGCAGAGCGATCAAGTTTTGGATCTTGGAGACCAAATCGTAACTCGCTCTGGGGTAAACAAAGTTGGCTTGGATTTCTTTGATGCCTATTACCAGTCATTGCGAAGCCCCCAGCAGCAGCGTTCAGGCGGAAAATAGAATCGGTTGTCGGATTGCAAACTCGCGAGGCTCCGTGAGCTTTGGCTCACGAACCAATGTTGCCGCAGATTTTCGCAGATGAGCGCGAGATAAAAGCCAGAACCAGAGGAGCGCAACAGAACTCAGGGGTATCTTGAGCGTGGAACGTGGACTCGAACGCTTCTCAGGAAGGGGCTGCGCCGCTTGAGGCTGATTGGCTCCCCAGGACTGCGAGTGCTTTTTGAAAACGCGCCTTGCGGTCATCCAGACCCAATGTTCCCCCATTGATACGCTTCGTCATTCCAACGACATCCTGGGCATCTGCCAATGCATTCAACCCATTCTTTTGCCAGAACCAGCAGGCGGACTCAATAGCGCCTTCCAGGGTCTCGCAATAGGCCACAGTATCATCAACGCTCTTGCCGATCGAATCGGCAAACGCTTTGTAGTTATTGAAACCGGTAAGCTGGATTGCTCCACGTCCACGATACTTGTAACCGTCTCCGCTTGCTTCGGGACCATTTCCCATGCGGTCCGCGTAGATCTTGTTGCCAATCTTTTCGGGCGAGCGGTTGTACGGCTGCGCGGATTCCACAGTTGGGAACCGATTGGGGAAAGTCTTACGCAGTCCCTCTGCCGAATAGTTAAGGTTCTCACGCAATGACGTGAAATCGTTAGACTCATGACCACACTGGGAAAGAAAACCAGCGACTCGATTTACGCTGGTAATTCCATATTTCGGCAAGACATCATTCAAGGCCTGGAACAGGTCGCCCACCGCGCGATTCGCCGGAACGCATTGACCGACTTGTTCCGCCGTGAAATTAAAATCGAAGGGCATGTTCGTTCACCCCCATTCTTTTTCCGACTTAAGCATTCTAGCCCAAGAGGCAGCCGCATATGTCACTTTGTGTCCAAAAGCCGTAAAATCTTTGACTGCCTGCGCCTGCAGGAAGTCCACTCGGAACAACATGATTGCTGTCCCAGAGTGACTTTTGTTTGGGAGTGGCGTAGTCTCAGCCGCAGTATTCGTAACAGACCTGAGGCCTTCCCCCGTTTGCCTTTTCCGTATTAAAGACACACACCAACTTCTTCGCCGCAATGTGAGCTTCTCTGGGATAACCGTATGCATTGTTGATATATGTAATGTTGTCTCGCTCAGTCCGGCTGTTGACATGATAGTGGCCATAGATGTGCAGAAACGAACCAAGCTGGCGGACCTGAGCGTCAATCAAGCTGGTGCCAAGAACCGGGCGCAGGAATCCCCTGGAAGACCCCGCAGTGGGCAGGAAATCCTCTCGTGGCACAAAATGGGAAAACGATATGACCGACTGCCGTCGAGCTTTCAGAAATGACTGGTTGAGAGCAAGAAAGTACTCCGTGATCCGGGGCTGATCGAATAGCTCAGGCCATGAGCACAGGTGATAATCGGACCATCGCTGCAACAGATCTTCACCAGGTTCGCCATACGAGTGGTCGTACCAGGCGAGCAGGGGAACGAGGGAAACAGTCTCAAGATCCAACGGCTCTGTGCCGACGCCGCACTCCCTGGCAAGAGCTTGCACCTGATGAAACTTGTCGATTGAATTTTTTTCCGGTGAGCCATTTCCCGGGCGGGGGACGACCCAAAGCTCATGATTCCCAGGCACATAGACAATTGCCTGGAACCGATGCCGCAAACGCTCAAACGCGCTGCCCAGCAGTTTTTCGCTCTGGGCCACATCGCCCGCACAGATCAGCACGTCATTGCGATAGTCCCAGGTTGAAATCCCGGACACCCAGCGGTCATTTTCGGCGTGCTCCACGTGGAGATCTGAAATCGCAAAGACTCTCATAATTGTTGCGGCAGGAACTATTATAAGGATTCACACCAGGACACGCCGGTAGGCCAGCGCAAGAGCATCCTCTCCAATTACAATTTCATGGTTGCTATCCCCAAACGTTTATTTGCAAGGAGCGTACATGGCAGGCGTGAAGCTGGTTGTGCTGTATCCTCGCCCTACTCAAACGGAGCATACTGCAATATGTAGGCTCCGTCTTCGTTAGCAAATGGCTTTACTTAAACAGACCCCAATAATCGGCGCAGAAACGGCAAGTTTATTTGCCTGGGAAACCTATGGTCTTCGTGCCGTCGCTTCGCCGCTGCCGAGCGAGCGCGACCAGAACTTTTTACTCCAGACCGAGTCGGGCGAGAGGTTCGTCCTTAAACTAGCCAATGCCCTGGAAGATCGCGACCTACTGGAAGCCCAGAACCTCGCCATGGCTCATCTTGCCGGGAACCTCTCATTTTGCCCGCGCGTCATACCAGCCAGGTCAGGCGATACCGTCACTGAAGTTCAATCAGAATCCGGCCTGAAGCATCTGGCGCGGCTGGTTACTTATCTTCCGGGTGCGCCCTTTGGAATGATTCGAAGGCATTCGCCTGAATTGCTCCATGATCTGGGTCGCAAGCTGGGCCAGCTCGACAGCGTATTGGCGGGCTTTGATCATCCCGCAATCCATCGTGACTTCCACTGGGACATGGCCAACGGCCTGAAAACATTCCACAAGTACGAATCGCAGATTTCAGACGGAGAAATGCGCAATCTGGCCGGCAAGGCGGCTGCTGATTTTGAGAGCCTGTGCGTACCTTTACTTCCCGGACTACGCAGAAGCGCCATTCACAACGACGCCAACGACTACAACGTGATTGTGGGCGGCGGGAGCGACCTCTACACCCGCAACCAGATCGTTGTGGGGCTGGTGGATTTTGGCGATATGGTGCACGGCTACACCGTGGCTGACCTTGCGGTTGCCATCGCCTATGCGGTGCTCGACCAACCGGAGCCGCTGGCGGCTGCCACTGAGGTGGTCAAGGGATATCACGCGGAATACCCTCTGCGCGAAAATGAGATAGCAGCACTGTTTGGATTGGTGGGCATGCGATTGTGCATGAGCATCTGCATTGCCGCCCATCAGTGCCAGCAACGTCCCCAGGATGACTACCTCTCCATCAGCCAGCAGCCTATCCGCAACGCGCTGCCTCGGTTGTTACAGATCCATCCTCGGTTTGCCGAAGCAGCTTTCCGAAACGCCTGTGGGTTGTCGCCAGCGCCTACCAGCGCAGCGGTAAGTGGCTGGCTGCAAAAGAATAGTCACACGTTTGCCTCAGTATTGGATGCCGATGTTCGCACTGAACCCTCCATTGTGCTGGACCTGAGCATTTCCAGTCCTCTGCTTGACAGCGATTTGGTCAAGAACACCGAGCCGCTCCTGACCAGCCGGCTATTCGGCGCGATGCAGTCAGCTGGTGTGAAATTAGCAGTTGGCCGCTATGATGAATCCCGGCTGCTCTATGCCACGCCACTATTTGCGACGGGCGCGGGTCTGACCGATGAGCGCCGCATGGTCCATATAGGTATCGATCTCTTTGCTGCGCCGGGCTCCCCGATCTACGCCCCAATGGCCGGCACCATCCATATCTTCGCCGACAATAAATCGGCCCTGGACTACGGGCCGGTCATTATTCTGAAGCACGTTACCGATGACGGAACCATCTTCTTTACTCTCTATGGCCATTTGAGCCAAGAGTCTCTGAATGGATTGAGCGTTGGCAAGCCTGTTGCTAAGGGCGAGCGCCTGGCGACCATTGGCGCGGCCGATGTAAACGGTGGATGGACTCCGCACCTGCATTTCCAGATCATCACCGATCTGCTGGATTTTGGCCGGGATTTTCCCGGGGTTGTCCGTACGAGCCAGCGCGAGATGTGGCTCAGCTTTTCGCCCGATCCCAATTTCATCCTGGGTATTCCTGGAGACCGATTCCCTCCTGAGTCGCCATCGAAGCAGGAGACTCGCGCGGCACGGCGCGAGCGCATTGGCAGAAATTTAAGCGTTGCCTATCGCGACCCATTGAAAATTGTGCGCGGCTGGATGCAATACCTATTTGAAGACACCGGACGCCGTTACATTGACGCCTACAACAACGTGCCCCACGTTGGCCACTGTCATCCAAAGGTATTGAATGCAGCCAGCGAACAGATGGCCCTGCTGAATACCAACACTCGCTATCTGCACGATCTCATTAATCAATACGCCGAGCAGTTGTGTTCCACCCTGCCCAAAGCGCTGAAGGTGTGCTTTTTCGTGAATTCCGGCAGCGAGGCCAATGAGCTGGCATTGCGATTGGCCCGTGCCCACACCCGCCGGC
>DATMMY010000319.1:0-4671 GCA_035569515.1 Candidatus Solibacter sp.
CGGTTGATCGAATACGCTCTGCTGATGGACCAGGATCGACCCTTTGCCGGTAACGTGCTGGATAGCGGCAACCTGATCACTGAAGCCGATAATGAAACTCCAGACGGCTTTGCGCCTGATGCCATGTCAGGGCTGCAAACCATCAAGAAATACGCGGTGAAAGGCGTGTACCTGCACAATCAGGATGTGGATTACATCCTGTTGAACCTCAAAATGCTGAACCGCCAACCGACCCCTCACGTGAGGACCAAGATCGGACGGGAAATTGTATTGCATGAATATGCGCACCGCCTGCTGGAGAGCAATTTCCCTGTTTTGCCGCGGTGGTTTGAAGAAGGTTTTGCGGTGTATTTTTCCGCTATCAAAATTCAGAAAGACCAACTGGTGATGGGCGTCTCGCCACAGACAATTTCCGGTTTATCGTCCGACCGGTTCGTACCCGTGGCAACACTCTTCAGCAACTACCTTGCTTCTCACTCTGATCACGGCGATAACGAGCAGTCCGCGTTTTACGCCGAATCGCGCCAGGTCGTCGATTACCTGCTCACCTACCACAAAATGGATCAGGCACAAAAATACTTCCAGCTTACCCGCCGGCAAGCACCAGTGGCGGAGGCCATCAAGCAAGCCTTCAACATGACTCCAGAAGAGTTGGACTCGGCGATAAAGAAGCTTCCTGAAGGTCCCAAAATGGTCTTGTCCAGCGCAGCTCCTTCTGGTGGAGTTCTTGCCGCCGCGCCGAAGGTGGAGGGCCCATTCACCGTCAGTCCGGTTACCGACCTCGCCGTGGAGACAACTCTCGCCGACGTCCATCTGCACGAACCCGGTTATCACGCTAAAGCTGTTAAGGAGTTTGAAGCACTCCTCATTAAGGACCCGCTTAGCACTGGCGCCCATCGTGGTCTGGGATTAGACAGCCTGCGGCATCGTAACCTGGATGCCGCTGAAGCGAATTTCCGGAAAGCCATTGAAGTAGATCCCAAGAACTGGCTCGGCCACTACTATCTGGCTCTGGTTCTTCAGCAGCGCGCCGACCCGTACAAGGTGAAGCAACTGGAGCAGGAAGCGCGGCTGGCAACTGAGCTCAATTCTGAATTTGCCGATGCCTTCGCCATCCTGGCCTCCACGCTAACGATCCAGCAAAGACCGGCAGAGGCCGCCACAGCGTATGAGAATGCTCTGCGCCTGAATCCATCGAACGAAGCTTACGCCGGAAGTCTTGCCATCATCTATATGTCTCAATCCAGATTCGACGACGCCAAGACGATCTTCGTCAGCCTCGAAAACAGCCGCGACCGCAAAATTTCCAGCCTGGCAAAAACATACTTACAGGCCCTCGCCGTCCGGGAGAAGCGGACGACTAATAATTGATTCTTTGACGTCTCGGACGAGTTCATCCATTGCGGACGAAGAGAACAGTCGACAATCTCTACATCCTACGCATCGCTGTCTTTCCAAGTAAAACATAACCTGAACTGGAGATTACAATCCACGTGTTAATCTCAAGCAGAAGGAAGCAATCGGAGGCTGCGCATGAATGACGCCGACGCTGGAGCCCAGGTCCCCAAGATTGAGTTGGTTCGCGAGTCCGACGAACCCGATGCCCACGAGGTAAAAGTAAGCGAGCCCTCCGCCCGAGCGCGGCTCGACCATTGGCTTTCAACCCTGGTGGACCGCGCGGGCAGCGACCTGTTGCTCGTTCCTGGAGTACCGGCATGTATCCGGCTTAAAGGCGAGGTGCTCAACATCGAGAGCCGTCCACTGACCGGCGCGGAGATTGAAGCTTCCGTAAAGCCTGCCCTCACGCCTCACGCCCAGCGGCTCTACAAAGAAACTTTGATTGCAGACTCTTCGTATCGAATTGCTGGACTTGGCCGCTTTCGAATCAATCTGCACCGTGAACGGGGCCGTGCCGCAGCCGCCATTCGCGCCTTGCCGGCCAAACTGCCTTCACTCCAGGATCTTCACCTGCCCTCAGGCGTGGAAGCTCTGGCCCGCCTGCCGCGCGGACTGGTTCTGATTGGCGGTCCCGCCGGCTCCGGAAAATCCACCACCATGGCCGCTTTGATTCATGAGATCAACCGGCGCGAGGCGCGCCACATTCTCACCATTGAAGACCCGATCGAATACGAGCACACTCATCTGCGAAGCGTGGTCGAACAGGTCGAGATCGGCGTGGACGCCCCCGACTTCCCCACCGCATTGCGGGCCGCGCTCCGGCAGGCCCCAGACATCCTGGTAGTGGGCGAGATGCGCGATCCGGAGACCATGCGCATCGCCGTAGCAGCCGCCGAAACCGGCCACCTGGTATTTTCCACCCTCCACACCACCGACGTGGCTTCTACAATCTCCCGCGTCTCCGACTCGTTCCCGCCGGAGCGGCAAAACACCATCCGCCAGGAATTAGCCATGGCTCTGGCTGCGGTCCATACCCAAATCCTGCTGCCGAGCAGACTCGGTGGGCGCATTCCAGCAGCGGAAATGCTATTGGTGGGCTACGGCGCCCGCCAACACATCCGGCGGAACGCGCTCCAGCACCTCCACCAGGAAATCACCATGACGAAAAAATCCGGCTCGTTCAGCCTGGAAGAATCTCTCAGGGACTTGCTGACCCAGGGCCACATCAGCCGCGAAGAAGCGCTGTTGTATGCCGTTCATCCCGACGATCTGGATACCCAGCCGAAAGGTATCGGTCGGAAGTAGAGCTAAACCCCGGAATGCATTCCCGGGGTTGCCGGTAGTCCCTTTCGAGGGAAGCGCCGACTGCGGGAGCGCATATTTGCGCAGGCGTTTTCCGGAACCCGGAAACGACAACACACCCTGTAACTTTCACGGTTCAGAGCTATCTCGATGCCGGTGTTCCGGCCGACAAGATACTGATGGGAATTCCCTTCTATTCCTATGGCTGGGCCATTACCGGTACTTCAGCGCCCAACCAGCAGGGCCAATTCGTGCCAGCGGTCAACCCCAACGCGCCCTCTTCCGGTAATCCACCCAACTATGCGGGCACCGTGGCAACTCAACTGGATCCAGCCCTGGCAGGTGTGGCCGCGACTGAGACGCATACGTTCATTGATCTCCATGTCATCCCGTTCAGCCAGATTTTCCACGAACCCAAGGCCCAGACGCCCTATACCTTCGACGGTCTGAATTTCTGGACCTACGAGGACGCCCAATCCATCGCAGTCAAGACAAAGTTCGCCCGGGAGCAGCATTTGCGAGAAGCATTTATCTTCGAAGAGCCAGACGAGCTTCCGGATGGCAGCCTTCTCAATGCGGTTTTCAACGGAATCCACGGCAGAAGCCATTAATGGACGACGAACCAGTATGAGAGCGGGACGGATCCGTCTCGCTCTCATCAGCTCAGTTTTTCAAGACGAGAAATCACTGGGCCCGTAGCCCATCCGGCAAGGGAAATGCCTCCGTTGGCGGAAATGGGTTATCGGATTCCCAAAAGCCTGCCTGAGTGCGTTCATATCGTATCCAGCGCTGCCCATCGAAGCGATACCGAACGTACCCGACAACAAACTCGTCTACACCATCGCCCGGCTGGCAATAGACCCGCAGAATATCTTTGTTCGGGCCAAAGGGAATGACCTTCCAATCGGACTTGAGCGTCTTTGCCAGCAGGATTGGCACCGTCGTTTCACTGGCGAGATCCATGGCGCTTGCCCAGGCCAGTTTTCCATCGGTAATGTCCAGCAGAAAAGTGCTGAGCCCGGCGTACGACCCGAAGCCGACGGAGTAATCAACCGTGACCATGAAAGTCGGGTGCTGGCCCTGGATCTGCTCTTCAGAGATTCTGGCAAGCGGCATTTCCAGTTTCTTGGTATCCACGACATGCGACTGCCGATCAAGCACCCGCAGTGTGGCATTGAGCGGCGGCTGCTTGGCAAAGACTTTGCGCCGAGGATCGTTTTGCGACAGCACAAATGGCCAGTCTCCCACTCCCCACATTTCTCTTTTAAGATTTTGAGACAGGCGGGCGTCGGTCAAAACTTCAAGCCATCCCTCCACACCGTGCGTGGCTTTGTGGAGGGGCAGCCTCTGCGCCACCGTCATGGTCTGTCCGTGCAGCGAAACCGCCGCCAGCAAGCTGATCAATACAGCCCGTGCAAAACTGGATAGCATTAGGACCCTCAAAAATATTTGGAGAGAATGAGGCTATTTTAGCAAGTGGAGTTTTCCATGGGACATGAACATGGGCTTTCGGACCCCACTATTCAGACCGTAGCAGGGATGCTACGCTGTTACCGGCAATGGCACGAAAGGAACACTCAGCAGCTCTTGAGTGCAAACCCCGGACTCCTGAATCCAAATAGCACAAAGTCCATGTTGAAAAGAGTATCGAGAAACTATGCCTCAGCGTAAATACGACGTTGTGCTTTATGGAGCCAGCGGCTTCACCGGCAAGCAAACCGTACAGTACTTTGCTGCACACGTTGGTCCATCCCAGATTCGTTGGGCCATTGCCGGGAGAAATCGGCAGGCATTGGAAGTGGCCAAGTCGCAGGCGGGGCCACAGGCCAGCGCCGTTGACATCCTGGTAGCCGATGCCCAAGACCAAGACGCTCTGGATAGAATTGCTTCGCAGACGAGTGTCCTGCTAAGCACTGCCGGGCCCTTCGCGCTCTACGGGACGAAAGTTGTCGATGCCTGCGTCCGATCGGG
>DATMMY010000320.1:0-9813 GCA_035569515.1 Candidatus Solibacter sp.
TATGACTGACTGCCTTTTCTGCAAGATCATTGCCGGTAAGATCCCTTCCAAAAAAGTGTATGAGGATGACAGGAGCCTTGCCTTCGAAGATATCAACCCTCAAGCGCCGACCCACGTACTGATCATTCCCAAGAAGCACATTGTGGGACTCAAGGAAGCAGAAGAGGCCGACGCGGAATTGCTGGGCTATTGCCAGTTGGTCGCAGCCAGGATCGCGCGCGAACGCGGCATTGAGAAAAGCTATCGGACGGTCTATAACGTTGGCCCCGGCGCCGGCCAGTCTGTCTTCCATCTGCATCTACATTTGCTCGGAGGAAGGGCCCTTGGGTGGCCGCCGGGATAGGACAGCTTCTGGCTACTAGCTGCACTAGCTGCTGGCTGCTGGAAAAAACAAAAACGAAACTCCTTCGGATCGCGAACTCACCTCTAGGGCAAGCTATGCCCTCTCTGGAAACTCCTTCATTACTTTATATGCGCTCCGCTTCCACCTCGACGCGAGGCGGTCTACACAAAAATGCCATTACGCCGGTGATAGTTTGCTTTACTAAGAGCTAGAAGCCAGAAGCTAGCAGCCAGTAGCTGCCTTCACGCTGCTCCTATCAATCGCGGCTCCCCGCCGGGGAGGGCTCGCTCCCACAAGGCCGTCAACAGCACAAATTGAAGGAGGAGGCAGGCAAAGCTATCCACGGTCTCTTCGATCTCCTGCCACTTTGCCGCGTCCAGATTTTTCAGCAAAGCGCGATGGTCTTTCACCGCCAGCCCTGTGAGCAGCGCACGAGCGCGGCGGCCCAACTCGTCGCCCTCATTGATAAACGACGGATCATGGAACAGTTTTTGGCTGTCGAGCCACGCGGAAGCCATGTAGCCGGGGTAGCGGTAAAGCCCAGGTATGATCTGTGCTCCGGTGGCCCTCTTGAACTCGGCATAGATCAACAAGACCCGCAGACCTGCTTCGCGTCCGTTGGGTTCATGGATCTGTACCACTTGCGAGAGGGCGGGAACCTGCTTGGACGCGCTCACTCTTCGTTGTTGCCCGCAGGAGTAGCCGCGCTGCATAAGCCGAGCGCACAGCGCCCCTTGCGTCAGGGCCCGGTGGAAGAGCGCGAGCATGCCGCCAATCACGCGCATGTCGACGTTGGAAAACCTCTCCGAGGCCAGCATCTTGGATTGCTCTGAAAAATCCCAGCCGCCACTTAGAGCGGCAGAATGCGTGATTTCCTGAAGGGTCCTCGCGGCAGCCTGGAATTCTTTCGAGCGGCAGACCGGACCCAGGTCTTGCCACATTTTGCACAGGTATTCGGGAATACCTGCCGCCACTTTGAAAAGAGTGGGAACAAACGGCAGATCGAAGCTGCTGCGCACGTTGCCATACACCCTGCGCAGCTCCGGAGTGACCTCGTGCTCCTCGTATGCACGCGTGAGCGACATTAGGGCTCTCCAAGAAATTTGGACGCCCGGGAGAGCTGCTCAGTTGCCTGAGCTGAACAGATCGCTGAAAAAGTCTTTTTTCATTGGGCTGATTTGGAAGGGCACGGATTCAGCGTAGCAAATAAACGCTGGAGTCTTGTAACACCGTAAACTGTTGAAAATAAATCTGGGGCTGCCCAAAAACTCATTATCAAGAGTATATGGAGGTTTTGGGCAAAGCCGCCCCCAAGGTAATAATTTCGCCGGTGCAAAGCTTTTTTCCGCCTGTGAAGTTCAGAATGTATTTTCAACAACTTACGGCGTGTCTAAACAAGTTAAAGAAGAAACCCTTTTCGCGGGAGCCATTGATCTGCACGGGCAGCCCCGCGTGAAAGCCGGTTGGTCTCAACCGCTTGCGGAACGAGCCAGGAGCTAGCAGCCAGAAGCCGCTTTCATGCTGCCCCAATAAGTCGCGGGACTCCGGCGAACGAGCGCTCCCACGCTGCCGTCAACAGCACAAATTGCGGAAGAAGACGGGCAAAGCCATCCACGGTCTCTTCGATCTCCCGCCACCTTGCTGCGTCCATGTTCTTCAGCAAGGCGCGATGGTCTTTCACCGGGAGTCCCGCGAGCAGCGCTCGGGCGCGGCGGTTCAACTCATCGCGGGCAGGAATGAACGACGGATCCTGAAATATCTTTTTGCTGTCGAGCCACGCGGAGGCCAGATAGCCGGGAAAAGGCGACAAGACGCGGTAAAGCCCTGGGACTGCCGCAGCGCCCGTGGTTTTCTTAAACTCGGAATAGATCAACCAAACCCGTAGACCCGCTTCGCGCTCGTTGGGTACATGAATCTGGACCATCTGCGACAGGGCGGAAACCTGCTTGGAAGCGCTTACTCTTCCTCGCTGCCCGCCAGAGTAGCCGCGCTGCATCAGCCGCGCAAAGAGGGCTCCTTGCGCCATGGCACGGTGGAAAAGCGAGACCACGCCGGCAATCACGCGTATGTCAGCATTGGAAAACTTTTCTGCAGCCAGAATCTTGGACTGGTCGGAAAAGGTCCAGCCGCCGCTCACAGCGGTGGAATGCGCAACTTCCTGAAAAGCCCGCGCCGCCGCCTGGAATTCTTTTGAGCGGCAGACCGGGCCCAGATCCTCCCACATTATGCGCAGATATTCGGGAATGCCCGCCGTCACCTTGAAAAGAGTGGGAACGAACGGCAGATCGAAGCTGGTGCGAACATTGCCATACAACCTGCGTATCTCCGGAGTGACCTCCGGCTCCTCGTATGCACGCGTGAGTGCCATTTATACTTCTCCAAGGAGTTTGGACGTACGGGAGAGCTGCTCAGTTGCATGGAGGGAGCTTCGCTGCCGGCTTCTGGCTCTTATTCTCAGCCCATAGCTCAGTAAACAGTTAGCAGTACGAGAGATCGCGCAAAAGGACTCAAGAGCCGGTATTGCTGGATTTGGTTTTATATCACCCGGTCACCCGATCGCAAGCCTGCACTGAGGTGCGCCGAAGTAGCCTGCACTGAGTGCGCCGAAGTGATCACCCGATTCTGTTACGCCCGGTTGAAGCGGTTGTCTTCGGCTTCGTCGGGCGCTCCGTGGCGGCGAAGAAGGCTAGGCAGAGTCTGGGAGAAGGCGGAGCGCGGCATGACCGCATCGCATCCGGCTTCCTGGGCTTTGAGCTTTAGATCGCCCTGCACGTGAGAGACGAACCCCACAATGGAGGTTCCTTTCTTGAGCTTGGATTTCAGCTTGGCGATCACGGTGAGGGGTTTGATGCTGTTACTGTTCAGGTCAACAATCACCAGTGAGGGCTTCTCTTCAGGATTTTCCGCCATCTTCGCGGTGATTTCTTTCTCGGTCTTTACGAATTCCACCTTCACATTCAGCTTGCGGCCAACTTCCTGAATCTTGGCGAGGAAGAAGAGATCGTCGATAAATGCGAAGATCTTGGCCGGAGCGTCTTGCCGCGGCTGCAGCGGCTCAAGCTCGCTGGCCGACGGCCCAGAGCCTAAGCCGTTGCGGAACCGTCCCATTGCGCCGGCGCCATTCCCGTTGCCCTGGTTGCGGTAGCTGTGGTCCATGGGACCGACAAATACCGTGTTTCTGCGCTGGCCTCGGTTGCGATTGCGGTTATTGCGGTTCTGTCCCCCGCCTTGACGGCCCTGGCCGCCTTGACCCTGCTGGCCGCCCTGGTTTTGCTGACCGCCCTGGTTTTGATTGCTGTAAGTCCGTCTGCGACGCCGCGGCTTCCGGTTGGACGGGTTCTGCGGCTGGTTCAATGCATCGTTCATCTGGTTACCTGTGTGGTTTATGGTAGCTTGCGAAGGTCTCCTAAGGTGGAAACCATGTTGCCTGGGAACCTCAAAAATGCAGCCCTGGTTGGATGATGCTGGCTGAAAATTTTCCCACGTGAAATCTTCGTTGTTTATAGCGCCTCAGTTTGCGCGCGAACCTCCGCACAGAATGTGCGGCATTGAAGACTTCTTGATGTTACCACGAACCAGCCTTGACGCAAGCAAAAAACTTTCCCTGAGGACCGCCTGTACAAGGCTGGAAATGTTGACTGTGGGAAATGGTGGGCGCTATAGGATTCGAACCTATGACTTCCACCGTGTGAAGATGGCACTCTACCGCTGAGTTAAGCGCCCGTTTACGCTTTAGTCTGATTCAGTGACTTTGTTTAAATTTTATTTTAGCAGATGGCAATACCACCGAACCAAAGTAACCCACCATCAGCACTTATGCAAGATCAGGCGCCCGCGTAAAGGGTCTCTGCGAGAGGGCAAAGCCTGTCCTTGAGGTGAATTTCGCGGGCCGAGGGGCCTGTCCTTGACGTTTTTGTTCTTTCAATTATGGCGATTTTGGCAGTTTTGTAATTTTGGCAATTTTGCGATCTGGCTGGGAGCCGACACAACGGTTTCAAGATGCCTTAGAATACACTCCTGAGTTGTCCCTTGGCCTGCAACTTTTGGCGGGTTAAGGGGTTTGAACGGCTGTGAGCAGCGTGGCCCTAAAATCGGGGTTGTTCATGCCTACAGCTATCCGAGAGGTACAGGATATTCCGGAGATGGCAGCAGGCCAAATGCTCTACGATTCGCTCAGTGATGCCGAAGTTATGCTTCGCGCCGGCAGCGATGATGATGCTGCGTTTGCCTACTTGGCAAGCAAGTACCATCGAGCGATGATTGCCTTCATGTACCGCATGTGCCACAACCAGGCGCTGGCGGAAGAGTTGGCACAGGAGGTTTTCTTGCGTGTTTACCGCTCCCGCAAGAGCTATGCGGCCGAGGCCAAGTTCACCACCTGGCTTTATCGGATCGCCACCAACCTGGCGGTGAACCACGCACGGGACCACAAAGTCGAGCGCAGCGGGAAAGTCGTCAGCCTGGATGAACCTGACGAGGAAACCGGCACCACCCTGGACGTGGCCGACCAGAAGCTGAACGTTGAAGAACAGATTCTGCGCCGGGAGCGCCTGGAAGCCATTAAGAAGCATGTGACGGCCCTGCCGGAAAAGCAACGCGTGGCCGTCCTGATGCACAAGTACGATGGAATGGACTACCGCGAGATCGCGGCGGTATTGAAATTGAGCGAATCAGCCACTAAGTCTCTGCTGTTCCGGGCCTATGAAACGCTGCGGGAACGGCTGAAGGATTTTGTATGAACTGCAAAGATGTAAGGGAAAACCTGATTGAATTGCTGGCCGAAGGATCTGCCGATGCGGCCGTAACTGCCCATGTGAAGGATTGCGGCTCCTGCGCCCAGGAATTGGAGTCGATGCGCAAGACCATGGCCTTACTGGATGAATGGGAGCCTGCGGAGGCCTCCCCTTACTTTCTTACGCGTCTTCAAGCCCATGTGAGAGAAGAGCGCAACAAGGCGCCCGCTGGCTGGCTGGCTTGGGTGCGCCGCCCGGTAATGGCAGTATCTCTGGCGGCAGTCCTGGCTGGAGGCGCAGTGGTTTATCAGATAAGCAACGGACGCAGCATTGTTGGGCCAGCCCCCGTGGGTACGGCGGTGAGCGATCTGGAGGCTTTGGAAAGGAACCACGACCTCTATGTGAATTCCGACCTGATCGATGAACTGACCGGTGGTCCGTCAGCCGATATTTCCGAAGACTAACGTGAAGGGAATGCTAAAAGTGACCGGGGCCGGAGCGGTTGGAGTCCTAATCTTATCGGGTTTGTTGAGCATCTCAACCGCCTCTCAACGGCGGACAGGCGGAAGTCCGCCGCCCGCCCACCACCCAATGCCCCCCCAGATCAAACCTCCGAAGCCGGAAAACAGACCTCAACCGGCGAATCAACCACACCCGCAACCCGAGCAAAAACAAGCCGAGCAAAAACAAAAGCAACCCGCTCCGCAACCGGGCCAAAAACCCGGTCAAGCACAAGGCGACTGGCTCTCAGCCCACAAGAATTTGCCGCCGGACCAGCAAGAGAAGTTGCTGGAAAGCGACCCTGTCTTCAAAAAACTTCCGCCTGCGCGCCAGGCAGAGCTTAAAGATCGGCTGCGCAAATTCAATAGCCTGCCGCCGGAACAACGGGAACGGGCCCTGCGCCAGATGAAGATGATGGCCAGCCTCACACCGGAACAGCGCAAGCAGTTGAAAGAGGCCCATCAGGAATTGCAAGGCCTGCCGGAGAACCGCAGGCTCATGGTGCACAAAGCATTGCGCAGCCTGACCCAGATGTCCCCGGAAGAACGCCAGCAGACCATGCAGTCAGAGCGATTCCGCAGCACCTTCTCCGACAAAGAGCAGGGCATCCTCAAGCAGCTTTCAGAGATATCGCCAGCCGCCGAAGCGCCGGAAAAAACGGGCCAGGAAACACCGAAGTAAGCACACTTATTTAAGAAGTGTCATCCCGAGCGCAGCGCCGCGAAGAAGTCGCGGACAACGTATCTCAAAGGCGCGAAGAGAGGGACCCCGACAAGGCTTCGGACTTAAATGCAGTTCCAAAGTCGTAACACAAACGTACAGTTCAAACGAGAGAACTCCCTGATGCAGAATCGGTTGTCAAACATCATCGGGGTCCTTCACTACGCGCCCCTCCGGCACGTTGCCTTGAGCACAACGTTGCGCTTCGTTCAGGATGACACATCTATAAGGCTATTCTTCCGCCGGTGTTCGGGAGCGTGCAACCGCATGAGTCACGCTCTTTTCCTCACCAAAAAATAAGCCACGGTCAGAATCAGCAGATACGGTCCGGCGCTCACCACTGTAACGCGGGTATCCGGCACCCACCAGGTGGCGACAATGGCCGCAATAATGGCGATCAACCCAAGAATTGATCCGGCAGAGCCGAGCGGGGCGCGCAACTTCAGTCCGGCAAGCTGCTCGTGGCTGATCACTTTCCTGAAACGCACATGCGCGGCCAGCGAGATCAGCCAGGCCAGCATGCCTCCGAACAAGGCTGCACCGATGATGTAGAGATAGGCCTTCTCCGGCGCGTATTCCTGCACGAAGATGGCAATTACGATTCCCACCATGGATGCCATGAGCGCCGGCATGGGCACCCCATGTGAGTTCACAACGCCCAGCCGTCGCGGAGCATGACCGGACCGGGCCAGGGAAAAGAGCATCCTGGAGGTGACATAGAGGCTGGCATTGGCCCCGGAGAGCGCGGCTGAAAGCACCACAAGATTCATGATCGTACCGGCGCTGGAAATCCCAGCGACGTTGAAGACCGTCACAAAAGGGCTCTGGCCGCCGCCCGCATTGCGCCACGGCATTACTCCCACCAGCACCGCCATGGCGCCGACGTAAAGGAAGACCAGCATGGCAAAGGAAATACGCGTCGCCTTGGAAACTTCGGCCCCGGAGCGTGCCTCGCCGGAAGAGATGGCCACCATCTCAATTCCCAGGAAACTATACAAGCCAAAAGAAACGGCGAGGAAGGCGGCTTTCCATCCGTTGGGGGCAAACCCTCCATTCGCGACATATTGCGGATGGACCTTGGCCCCTGCCAGCAGCGCTGCCCCAATCACGATGAAAAGAAAGATCGTCAGCACTTTGATGAAGGCGAACCAGTACTCAAACGTGCCGTAGTTGCCCACCGGAAAGAAATTGACGAGCAGCAGAAGAAGCCCGAAGACAATCATCCAGGTTACTACCGGCACCTTGGGGAACCACACCTGCATATAGGTGCCGGCCGCTACCACCTCGGAGCCGATGGCAATCACCACGGAAAACCAATAACTGTATCGGGCCACAAATCCGGCCCAGTCGTTCAGGTACAGCTCGGCATAGACGCCAAACGAACCGGCCGCCGGGTGCATGGAGGACATCTCTCCCATGGCCAGGGCGACCGTCCAGCAGATTAGTGCGCTGATCACGTAGGAGACGATCACCGCCGGCCCGGCATTCTTGATGGCAGTCCCGGAGCCCAGCAGAAGGCCTGTCCCAATGGAGCCGCCTACGGCCACCATGGCCATCTGTCCGGCTGTAAGCTGGCGCTTCAGGCCCTGTTCGCGGTCTGTAACCTGCTCAGTTTGCTGTTGAATCATCGCCAAAGTTATAGCAGTTTAATCGAAGCAAGGTATGGTTTTTCCCGAAATGGTCTGGACTTTCACTTTAAATGGTCTTTAGCGCTTTAATATGTTGTCTGGCATTGAGCCTGACCGCAATCCCGCTTAGAATAGGCATACCTTAGCCTCAACCGCTCCTGGCCAGCCCCTTCCCAAGAGCACCGAGGAATTTGGATTCATGCCAGACATTTCCAAAAGACTGGAAAAAGCGGAAAGGTATCTCCAAAGAGGCAAGTCTGAAGCTGCCTTGGAAGAGTATCTGAACATTCTGGAAGAGGACCCCAAGAACGATCAGGTCCGCCAGACAGCCGCCGACCTGTGTCTGGCGGCAGGCCGCAACTCTGAGGCCGCTACCCTGCTGAGTTCACTCCTGGATGAGCAGATTGGCACTGGGGACCATTCCGCGGTAATCACCTTTAAGAAATTGGCCAAGGTGGGCACGCCCACCCCGCTGCAAACCTTCCATTTTGCCCAAGCCATTGAAAAGAGAGACAGGAAAGAAGCTCTGGATGCCTACTCCACAGCCCTGAGGGGCTTTGAGCTTCAGGGCCGCGACAAGCAGGCCCTGGCGGCAGCCACACGTATGGTCGAGCTGGCGCCCACCCCCAAAAACCTACAACGGCTGGCGGAAAAGGCCGCCCACCTGGGGGACGGAGAAACCGCCGCGCTGAATTTTGTTCAACTGGGAAAAACCAAAGACCAGGAATCGCCAGGCTCGGGCTTTGAGTGGTTTGAGAAAGCTTACAACCACAATCCGGCCAACTTGGAGGCCATCCTGCTGCACTCCCGAGGCCTTTTTTCGCGTAACGCTCTTCCCGAATGCATTGCCGTGCTCGACCGGGCGGTAGCCAACCTGGAAAGCACCAAAGAAATTCGGGAGTTGTACGTCCATGCCTTAATGGCCGCCAAGCGCCCTGCTGAGGCCGAGCCATATGCCTGGGAGCTATTTCAATCCGATGCCCAGCAAGTGGACGAGATTGCTTCCCTGGTAGGCGCCTACCTGGACGTGGGAAACACACAACGCGCGCTGAACCTGGCCCAGAAGCTGGAGCAGCATGAGACCAGGACCGGCAAGCGGCGGGAATTCATAACCCTGGTGGATGAAATCGCAGACAAGCGGGTGCCTTCCATTGAGTTCCTGGAATACCTGGTAGAACTCTTTAATTCGGCCAACCGCGAGCACGAGTATTGCCGGACCCTGATCAAGCTCTTTCAGCTTTATTATGCGTCGGGCAGATACACCAAGGCCGGCGAGGCGCTGGACCGCGCAGCCGAGGTTGATCCCTACGAGACCGGACACGGCAAGCGGTTGGAATTGCTGCGCGGCAAAATCGACCCCAATCAGTTCAACAGCATCGCCAATCGCTTCCAGACTGTGGCCAGTTCGGTGGAAACCGTCTCGGTAAACGAAACCAGCATTCAAGAATCCGAGCCCACTGTCTTGGAAGATTTTATTCTTCAGGCGGAGATTTACCTGCAATACGGAATGCGCTCCAAGGCCATGGAGCGGCTGGAACGCATCAGCAAGTTATTTCCGCACGAAGAGGAAAAAAACGATAAACTGCGGCAGATTTATACGGCCTCAGGTTTTCAACCCAAGTATGAATCTTCCGCGGTGGCCAAAGCTGCAGCCAACTCGCAGGCGGCCGCCCCGGTTCCGGCAAAAATGCAGACCAGCGCTCCCACTGTAAATCCCGCGCCCTTTAACGACGAAAATGCGGTGGATAACTTTGCCCGGGTAACGGAAATCACGCGCAACATTTACCGCCAGGCCAACGTGAAGAGCGTGCTGTTTACCGCCGTGAACGAGATTGGCCGCCATTTCAACGCCAGCCGGTGCGTGGCGGGACTGTGCACGGTGGGCAAG
>DATMMY010000321.1:0-5180 GCA_035569515.1 Candidatus Solibacter sp.
GTATGGTCGTGGACGATACGCCAGCCTCCCGGCAAGCGTTTAAAAATCAGAGTAAAGAGTCCTCCCGGCTTCTTGCCATCGGACATGGTGAGCTGCCATTTGCCGGTCACTACAGCGGCACGCCTGCCGAGCAGATCAATATTCAAGTCCTGAAACTCGAGTTGGCCCATCTCTTTGCCCTCGCCTTTATAGCGCTGCTGGTAACGTTGTAGCGTGGGCTCCCAGCCTTCGGTGATGGTGGTGCCGGAGAAGAATGTGAGATCGGGCGAATGCCAGTAGCCCGCCATGAAGCCTTGCAGGTTGCCGTTGTTCCATGCCTCGATCTGCGAAACCAGGAGATGTTTGATGCCCTCCTCGTCTTCCTCCCGTACTTGCGGATCAGTTTCAGGCTGGGACTGGGCGGCTTGCTGCGCCTGCGCCGTCTTGGGATTTTGACCCTGGGGAATTGCACTTTGAGGTTGCGATGCCCGGATTTGGGTCTGGGGCACGATCAAAACCGGCAGAAACACGGACAAAAGGGCGAACAATTTTCTGTGCATAAGCGCATTTTAAGCCGTGGCACCGATTTGTGAGCAATTTTTGCGCATGAGATCGAATCTAAGGCAAAAGAATGACGTTTTCAGGAAAAGCTATCCGTTGACCTGTCGACAAAATTGCTGTATTTTTCGCCTCAATCGAAATTTTGTTTCATGGGGCAGACTTCGGCAGTTAGAATACCAAGGTCTCTCCCCAAAGACAGTTTAGAGAAGGCTTGCCATTGTGTCGCAGGACAGAACCCTCATGTCCCTCCAAAGAGTAGGAAGATACGAGATCATCGAAGAGCTTGGGCGTGGCGCCATGGGCTTGGTGTACAAGGCCCTCGATCCGACCATTGGACGCACCGTCGCCCTCAAGACCATGCGGTTGGATGTGCATGGCTTGGAAACAGAAGACATGCTCCGGCGGTTCAAAAACGAAGCGCGGGCCGCGGGACTTCTGAACCAGCCCAACATCGTCACCATCTACGATGCGGGCGAGCACGAAGGTATTTTTTACATTGCCATGGAGTTCATTGAAGGCACGACGCTCCATGCCATCTTGACCGAAAGACGTGTCCTGCCCCCGGAAGAAGTCATTGAGATCTCTCGTCAGGCTTGCAAGGGGATGGACTATGCGCATTCTAATTCCATTGTTCATCGCGACATAAAGCCCGCCAACATCATGATCACACCCAATGGAACGGTGAAGATCATGGATTTTGGAATCGCCAAGGCGGGCGGGGGGGTGACCAATACCGGACAGGTCCTGGGGACCCCTAACTATATGTCTCCAGAGCAGGTCAAGGGCAAGACTCTCGACGGGCGCTCCGATCTATTTAGCTTTGGCGTGATCCTCTATGAGATGATCACCGGCGAGAAGCCCTTCGTAGGCCAGAACGTCACTACCATCATCTACAAAATTGTCAATGAAAGCCCGATTGCGCCCCGCGATCTGGATGTTACTGTCCATCCAGGTCTCAGCGCGGTGGTAACCAGGGTCCTGGCCAAATCGCCCGATGATCGCTATCAATCGGGCGCGGCGCTGATGAACGATTTGGAAAAGTACAAGTCCCTGGGATCGACCCTGGGGGCAACTGCGGTGCTGACAGCCAGTGCCGCCGCAACTCAGGCCGAGCCAACCCTGGTGTTGCCGGCGACGGGCAGCGTCGCGGAAATGGCGTCCACACAGAAGGTCAGCGCCGGTGCGGCTGCGGCAGCTTCGCCCGCCAAGACTCCCAACAAGCCCCGCGCTGCGGATAAACCAGGCACCACCGTCATTGAAACCCACAAGATCAGGCTATTCGTAGGCGGCGTGGTAGCTATATTTCTGCTTGCTGCCGCCATTGCGGGTTATGGATACTATCAGCACCGCGTCGCGCTGAAACTTGCCGAGCACGCAGACGCGCAGTTAGCACTCGATAAGAGCATTAAGGCCGAGACTCCGCAACCCACCGTTCCGCCTCCGATACCGGATCCTACTCCAGAAGCCGAAACGCAACCGGCTGTCACGGCCAAGCCCGCACAAACCCAGGAGAGACCGAAGTCCAAGCTGGTAAAAGCCACGAGCTCCCCAAACACGGTTTTCAGCCACCAGGCTGAGTTGAGAATTGGCTCCACGCCTGACGGGGCCAAGGTTGAAGTTGATGGCTGGAGCGAGCCAAATTGGGTAACGCCATTTAAGGCGTCGAACCTGGCGGCGGGAACGCATACCGTGATTTTCACCAAGCCGGGCTACATTGAGGAGACCCGCAAGGTGGAGGCTGCGGCGGGCAAGAGCGTGACAGTGAGTGTCCAGCTCAACCCTACCATCTCTTCAGTGATGGTCACCAGCACCCCCAGCGGCGCTAATATCTGGATTGACGGCAAAGACACCGGCAAGACGACCCCTGCAGCCGTAGTTTTGGAGAAAGGCCAACACAGCGTGACCGTCCGGAAACAAGGGTTTAAAGAGGTCTCTACCACTGAGGTCTTGGCGGAAGGTCAGACTCTTAACTATTCTCCTGTCTTGCTGCCTAACACCACGGTTGCTCAGATGGAAGAAGAGGGGCAAGGACGCGGGGGCAATTGGTTCAAGCGTGCCTTTGGGGGTGAAACAATCCCTGAGGGCAAGGGACTGGTTCATATCCGCACGCTTCCGAAAGGGGCCACCATCTCCGTGGATGGACACGTGGCGTCTAAGACGACCGACGTGCAATGGCCTGCCGATCCCGGCACCTACGAGATCGTGCTGCAAAAAGATGGCTATAAGCCTGTCCGTCGCACCGTCCGCGTAGAAAAAGGCAAGCTCAAGAACGTGGACGAAGTCCTCGAAAAACAGTGACCTCTCTATGTCACGGCTGATCATCTCGTCGCCCGACGGCAAGAAGGGCATCCTGGAGTTGAACAAACCGGTCATCACCATTGGCCGGGGCAATGCCAATGACCTGGTGCTGAACGATAGCAGCGTCAGCCGCTTCCACGCGGTGGTGAAACTCAGGGACAATGCGGTTGTGATTGCCGACCGGGGCAGCACCAATGGCGTTGTCATTGGCGGGAAGAAAATTGCACAGGAAACCGAGTTGAGAAACGGCGACATCGCCGTGCTGGGTCTTTACGAGCTGCGTCTTGAGCATGTGGATGAAAAAGGTATCTTCGTCCGCAAAGCAGAATTCCCTTCCACTATCAATCAGATCATCCACGGTGGCGGTGGCGACCGCCCTGTCGCCACGGGCATTGAGAACATCAACATCAAGGAGTCCAGCAGCGGGCTTGCGGACCTGGTGGGCCGGCTCAAAAGACTGGAGCGCGAGAATTATCTCTTGACTGTGCTGTATGACGCGGGCAAGGCGCTGAATTCCAAGCTCTCCATGGATGACATCAGCGAGCAGGTGGTGTCACTCGCCCTGCGCATTGAAGGCGTGGAACGCGGCTTTGTCATGTTCTTTGACGACTCCGGAGAAGTCTCCAAACAAAGCGAGGTCCGCTACCGGAATCCACAAAGTTCGGCGAACCAGCCCATCATTCTCAGTAAAAGTGTGCTGGAGATGATCCGCAGCGAGAAGGAACCTATCCTGATTGATGACGTCAGCGCCGACGAGCGCTTCAGCGGCAGCGAAAGCATTAAGATCTCCGGGCTGCGTTCCGCCATGTGCGCGCCTTTGGTCGGGACCAATCAGCTCTTTGGGATCCTTTATGTTGACAATCTCGAACGCACCTCCGCATTTTCCCAGGAAGAGCTGAATGTGTTCGCGCTCGTAGCGGCCCAGGCGGGCGCCGCCATTGATAACGCCATGGCGCACCAGAAGATCGCCCAGGGAGCTTTGCAGCGTTCAGCCCTGGAGCGCTTTCTCTCCCCGGAGGTCGCTGAGATGGTGGTGGCCAATCCCGATATACGGCTGGGAGGCGTTAACCAGAAAGTAAGCGTGATGTTTGCCGACATTCGCGGGTTCACGCCCATGAGCGAAAAGATGGGGCCGGAGCAGGTTGTTGAAATTCTGAACGAATATTTCACCCGCGTGACAGATGTGATCTTCGATTTCGGCGGCACCCTGGACAAGTACCTTGGCGATGCCGTAATGGCCGTATTTGGGGCGCCCATTTCCAAAGGCAACGATGCCGCTCATTGCGTGAATTCCGCCATTCAGATCCAGCGTCTGCTGATCGAGTTGAACCGCGATGCTGCCCTGCGGAAATGGCCTGAACTGCGGGTGGGAATCGGCATTAATACCGGCATTGTCACGGCCGGCAACATTGGCTCTCCGCGCAGAATTGATTACACCGTGATTGGAGACACGGTGAATACGGCATCGCGGCTGATGTCCAACGCAGCCGGTGGACAGATCCTGATCTCCCAGTCCACGGCGGAAGAGCTGGGGGACAGCTTTGATCTCCAGCGGTTGCCGCCGTTGATGGTGAAAGGCCGCTCCGAACCCGTACAGGTTTTCAATGTAGTCTGGGCGGAGCCTTCCGTAGCTCCCACGAGCGCACGCGAACGCGGCCAGGGCGCCGGCCAGTCCCAATAAGAGCTCTACTTTGGTTTACTACCGCCGTTCTTCTTACTGTCGCTCGCGGCTACGTGATGGGCAATGATCTGATCTTTGACCTTGTCATAAGTGGCCTGGGGGATGATTTTGCGCCGCACCAGGTCGTCTTTCCTGTTGTACGGACGTCCATCAATGATCTTTTGCGAATACGCGTCTCCAATGCCAGGCAGCGCCTTCAAATCGTCTTTGCTGGCAGTGTTGATGTCGAGAAGCTTGCTTCTAGGGGTCTTTTCGGCAGAGTCCGCGCCCTTGGCCTTTGATTTGGATTTGGAATCTTTGGCATTCGCGCCGGCTTGGGCTGGACTGAAATTTTCAGCAGTGCGCGCCAGGGCCGCCGCCGTCCAAAGCATAACGAGGCAAAGCACAGCCGTTAACCGCGCAAATCGTTTCCGTGACGTTCGCGGAACCATAAGCAATCTCCTTTAAAAGAATTGGTAACCCCGGTTGCCCCAATAGTTTAATGGAATCGCGCAAGGGAGGGGGCGCAAAGCGAAAGACCCCAGGGCAATCGCATGAAAAATTGAGGAGGGGAGTCTAGAAGGTTATTCTCAGGATCGGGAGGGTGAAGTATCTGTCTGCTTAGGAGGCTACTGATGCAGACAGAAAACAAGTTGCGACTGGCAGATGTGTTTGTTTCCAT
>DATMMY010000322.1:0-4953 GCA_035569515.1 Candidatus Solibacter sp.
ATTCCCTCGCTGTCCGCAGAACAACTGTGCATGGACTTCCGTATGATGACTCCTGTTGTTCAAAGACGGTCGCCGGAGTACATTTCTTCAAGAAGCTGACCATTGTCCGGAGGGAAGTAATCATGAAGTATCGTATTTCCGAAACCACGCTTTTCGTATGCGCTTTGCTGCTGGGTGGCAGTCTGGTACAAGGGCAGCACCGGTCTTCATCGAGTATTCCGAGCGGTACGCCAATTACGGTGCGCATCAATGAGGACCTCTCAAGTGAAACAGCCAGAACAGGTGATGCGTTTACCGGTGTTCTTGCCCAGCCGATGGTCGTGAATGGATCGACACGGTTTCCCAGGGGCGCGGCCGTCAGCGGACAGGTATTGTCGGCGAAGAAATCGGGCCGTCTGAGCGATCCTGGGGTACTGGAACTCACGCTGATCTCAATTAACGGCATCAGTGTTTCTTCACAGCCATTCCTGATAAAGGGTCACTCTCACACCAAGAGCAACATAGTCAAGATTGGCGGTGGTACGGCCGCGGGCGCGATTATCGGCGGAATTGCAGGTGGCGGAAAAGGCGCTGCCATTGGCGCCGGAGTTGGAGCAGGCGCAGGAACGGCAACGGCGGCCGCAACCGGCAAGAAACCGGCAGCTGTGGAATCAGAGGCCGTGTTGCAATTCGTGAGCGGTGGCTCGCCTATCCGTACGTCCGGCAGCCGCACTGGCTCCGATAGCTATTCCGATGGCTATGCTGACCGGCCCCGCGGGCGTCACGGTCACGGACACGACAGCGATGATGCTGATGATGATGACGACGAAGACGACAATGGACGGGCCTCGCGTCGCGATGGTGGCTATACTTTCAGCGATCGTGACCGCGACATACTCAACGGATGCCTCTCTGGTTATGACTTCGAAAGCTTGCCTCCTGGAATACAGAAGAAACTGGCCCGGGGCGGCTCGCTTCCTCCGGGACAAGCTAAGAAGTTGCATGCGTTGCCGGACTCCTGCAACGCACGCCTGCCTCGACTCCCGCGCAATGTCGGGCGCATCATCTTCGGAGACCGGGTGATTATCCTGGAGGCCGGCAGCCGCATTCTCGACATGCTGACATTTGAGAGGTAATGAATAGAATGTCTCGATAAAACTACTCCAACAAATCGTTGTTACTTGCTGCTCTTTTGATCAGCGGTCATCAGCGCCAATCAGCGGTTAAAGCCTCTTGCTGTTCTATCAGTGGCCCCACTGGAAATCAGTGGTAAGGCCTTCCCACCAATACCGAAATGCTTCCTGCCTACTTACCTCCGCCGGCCGTCCTGACCTCTCCCGGTTTCAAGTTGCGAAGCTGTTCTTGCAATACCTGCACGGCTTTTTCGAGTTGGGCATCGCGTCCCAGCAGGAAGTCCTCTGGAGTGTTGTCTACGTCCACGTCGGGAGGCACGCCGTAGTTTTCCAGGTTGTAGCCCTTTACGCTGTAGAGGCCGGTTGCGGGCGTGCGGATAGTCGAGCCATCCAGTAGACGATACGCGCCAGTGCCGATCACCGCGCCGTAGGTAGTCTTGCCTACGACCTTGCCCAGGCCCAGGGTGCGGAAGCCGTCTGGGAATACTTCAGCGTCGCTGGTGGAGCGTTCATTCTCCATGACCACCATGGGTCCGAAGAAAGCCGATTGCGGACGGGTGATGGCCACCGAGCCCCGCCCGCGAGTGTATTGGTACTGGCGCTGGCTGAGAATTTCCAGCAGCTCCTGGTCAATGCCTCCGCCCGGGTTAAAGCGCTGATCAATGATCAAAGCCTTTTTGAAATGGTTTTCTACCAGGTCGCGCTGGAAGCGGCGCAAAGACGGCCCGTCCATGACGCGGATATGCAAATAGCCAATCTCGCCATTCGAGGCCTTCTCCACCATGGCCTTGCGCTCCGCCACCCAGCGCTCGTACAGCAACGTGGTGTGCGCCGTGTTACTGGCCGGCTCGACTTTGGTCAGCCACGCTCCATCGCTTGAAGGTTTGGAGTTCACCATGAACTCGATCTTCTCTCCCCGGACGGCCGTCAGGTACTTCCAGTAATTGTCTCCAGCTTTCAGCTCATGACCGTCAATCGAGACGATGTAATTCCCCTTGTCGATTCGCACATAGTCCTTGTCCGCTGGGCCGTCCTTATATATGTAGGAGACCCTGTAGTAACCGGAGGGATCGGACTCCAGATCGAAGCCGGGGAAGCGGGTTTGAACAACCCGGTCGCGCTCCTCCGGGCTGGGCGTGCTGCTGATTCCCGTGTGGGACGCATTCAGTTCGCCGATCATCTGGCTCACGATGTTGTGCATCTCCTCCTGATCGGCGATGTACTCCATCATGGGCTCATAAACGGCTTTGGCTTTCGCCCAGTCGGCCCCGTGCATCTCCGCGTCATAGAAGCGGTGCTTCATGATGCGCCAGCTCTCGTTGAACACCTGCTTCCACTCCTGCCGGTGGTCCACCTCCACGCGGGCCGTGAAGTTGATGCGGCGGCGTTCAAAACTCCGGCCCGCGGGCGATGCGGCAACCGGGGTGCGTCCTGCGGCAGCCGCAGCCGGACCAAGATCAACGGCATACAGTCCTTCGCCTTCCATGAAAAATATGGAGCGCCCGTCCTTGGAGAACTTCAGGGAGTTGATGACACGTCCGCCGCCGGGGCCGCCTTCTTCGGCATCGCCACCGCGCCCCGCCGTGGTAATGGTAGTGACCTGTGTGCCATCTTCTGGAATGGTGTAAAGCGTCGCGCTGGAACGGCCATCCTGATCGCCAACAGCCACAAAGGCATAGAGCCTGCTATCGGGCGAGACTGCCACTGAGGTGATGCTGTCGCTCAAGTGCGTGATTTGGTGGGCGCGGCGGGTAATGCTCTCAAAGTCGATTTTCACATCCGGCTTGGGAACGTCGCCGCGCGCCTGGGCGTCACGAGTTCGGTTTAACTTCTCGGCCGCCTGCGCCTGGTCTTCGTCGTCCACGCCGCGGTCGGAAGGGTTCTTCTCTTCTTTAGCCAGCGAAACGCTGTAAAGCTGCACTGAAACCTGCCGCTGCACGGCGCTGCCGCCCTGGGCCAGCCCGGCAAGAAACAGCAGCCGCTTTCCATCCTGGGTCCAGACGGGGTTGATCTCAGAAAATAGCCGGTCATCATTACCCACATGATGCTCGCTGCCTCCGGTTGAGGGCGCGACATAGACATGAGAGCGCAGATCATGGTCCGCCTTGGAGTAGGCGATCCATTTGCCGTCTGGCGAGAATCGGGCGCCGTTCACATTGCTGGCTTCGCCGCTTGCAATGGTTGTGGTCTTGCCACTCTCCACCTCAACCCGATAGAGCTTGTGGTCAGAAGCGGAGTAGATCAGCGATTTGGAATCCGGCGTCCACTGGATTCCCACTTTTTCCGTATCGGAATCGGAAAGCTTTCGCAGGCCGGTGCTGTCTTCATGTGCGATCCAGATTTCGTCGCGGCCGGATTTATCGGAAACAAAAGCTATCAACTTGCCGTCAGGCGACCACGCGGGAGCGCTCTCACGCGAGAATGACTGGGTCACGCGCTGAATGTCTCCCCGGTCCGTGGCAATGGAGAAGATCTCTCCATGCGCGGCCACTGAAGCCCGCTTGCTGCTGGGGGAGAGATCATAGCCCTCAGTCTCGCTATGGACCGTGATGGTCTCAACCGGGTTCTCCTTATCGTCGGAAACAATGTTGATCTTGATGGGCGTGGATTTTCCGGTCGCTGTATCCAGCTTCCACAGTCCAAAATCCTCTTCATAGACAATTGTCTTGCCATCGCTGGAAATTGAGGGAAAGAACAGCCTGCCGGTGCTATGGCGGGTCACCTGCACGGCCGGACCACCCTTCGCCGATATCTTCCAGATGTTGTTAATGCTCTTCAGCACTTCCTTGCTGCCGGGCTTAATGTGGCTTTCGTCCGGAAGCCGGTCAGAGACAAAGTAGATGTTGCCGTCGGCGGCATACATGGGCCAGAAGTAATTTCCTTTGTAATCGCCATCGGAGAGCTGAGTGTATTTTTTCTGCTTAACATCCATCACCCAAAGGTCGGCGGCGTAGCTGCCGCGGTAATGCTGCCGCCACCACACCATGGGATGGCGGTTGAAAGCCAGTTTGCCGCCGTCGGGCGAGTAACTGCCCCAATAACCCCAATCGGTCGGGACTGCCTGCTCCAGGCCGCCCTCAATTGACACTTCGTACAGATTGGGAATGCCGGGAAACATCAGGCCGCGAGAAGACTGGAACACAATCTTTTTGCTGTCCGCCGTCCAACCCACTACCGTGTCGCTGGCGGAATGAAAAGTGAGCTGCCTGGGCGAACCACCTTCAGCGGGAATAATAAAGACGTCGTAATTGCCAAAACGGTTGGAGGAGAAGGCAATCCATTTTCCATCTGGCGAAAACCGAGGATAGATATCGCGGGCCTTGTGGACCGTGAGACGCTGCACATTGCTGCCATCCTCATTGGCCGTCCAGATATCGCCCAGGTAGCTGAAAGCGATCTTGCCATTGTGATAGCTGGGATGGCGCAGAACTTTGACCTCTGCCATCGTCCATGTGCTCAGCAGAAGGAACAGGGGAAATAGGATTTTCTTCATGGGTGGTCTCCTGAACTACGGGACTGCCGTTAGTGCGTTGATGGAATGTCCCGGAAGAAAGCAAGTATAGGCAGGGCAGCGGGTCTCTGGCCAGTGCATTTACCTTTCTTTACCTGGTGGAACAGCAAGTTAGAATCCGCGTGCATCCGCGTAATCCGCGGTAAGGTTTTGGTTGCGGCTATGCAGCCCCTGTGGGATCGAGGCAAACAAACCTTTGGAATTTCCTAACGAATCCAACAGCGAGCCTTCCAAGTCTCGCTTGCCAGGATCCCGCTCCATAAGCGACACTCTTACCGCATCAAATCAAGGGAGGACTTATGGCAAGCGCTGAAACTCAATCTGGAACGA
>DATMMY010000323.1:0-4113 GCA_035569515.1 Candidatus Solibacter sp.
CCGCTGCGGCTCGCCTTCAATCCGGTATAGAGGCGAGGGATGCACCATCGCCATCACCGGCCCGCCGCCGTGGTCGTTTGCAGGCAGCGTCGAGATGACCTGGGGCATATTGGGTGAGCCAGGACAAAACGGACAGCCCTCTGAGTGGCGGACGCTCTCCTCTTCACTCCCGACGATCACCCAGGAGCGCGTAATAGGGTCTTTGCGCAATTCCATCTGTCTAGGAAAACACTTGCGAGGTGGAAGCGTCAATAGAAGCCACAATGGAGAACGTACCAGCTTCAATAGAAGCAACAATGGCGGCAACCGATCAATTGGGCCTGCTAATGTATATCAGCACGTTACGAGCGAAGCGAAGAAACCAAAAGTCAGCAGACGCAAAGACCCTGCCTTGGCCATGACACTCTCCCCTTTTGCCGTGAGCAGTCTCTCCATTTTGGCCATGAACACTCCCTCCTTTTGGCCGTGAACACTCTCTCCATTTTGTCGTCCTGCAGGATGACAAAATGGAAGAAGAATCGTCATTCATGAAAATTCAAAACATCCCACAACCAAACGTTTTCGTTTATGCTTCGTAAATGGAACCGATCATCAAAGGCACTATCCCCGTTCTACCTGCCGCCGACACCGCCGAATCGCTCCGATGGTGGACGGAGATCTGTGGTTTCAAAGAAACCTTTCGCGACAATACCCCGCCAACCTATGCAGGGATCAACCGAGGCGAGGCCTACCTGCACCTTGCCGGAATGAGCGACCCGGCGTTGGCGCGAAAAGTCGGCGACCAGACCATGGTGCGGATCGCGGTAAAGGGCATTGAGTCTCTGTATGCCGAATACCAGCAACGCGGCGGCAAGGTACATCCCAACGGCCCACTGCAAACCAAACCCTGGGGTACAAAAGAGTTCGGCGCGATTGACCCCAACGGCGTGTGCGTCACGTTCCAGGAATGAGCGAGTTGGCCGGTCCGTTGCGCCTGCTCCCAATTACGTCAACGCTTCGCTCAAAACAGGCTCCAAGAAGAACCAGCCAAGGCAGCCTGAACGGGCGAAATGAACCAGTCCCCCTGGCTGAAAACCACCACTCCCACCATTTTTCGGCAGCTGCACGCCAGTAACCCGTTGAAAAGTCAACCGCATCAAACCAGCAGGATTGGCCCCGGAGTTGCTTAAAGCAGCAAGGGAGGCAATCACAGTCCCTTTTTGGGAACCTTACTATTCCCCGAACAAAAGACTCACACAAATCAAAAACTTCACGGTCACGAGCCAAGGTACTTTGCAGTCTAATCTCGAGATATTACGGAGGCACATTCAGATGAAGAAACATTGGGTCTGTTCCTTAGTTTTGCCGGGTCTCCTGCTGGCGGCCCTGCCTGCACGTCAGGCTGCCGCCCAAATGACGATGCCAAGCTGCTCTCAACAACGCCAACAGGTTGCGCTCCAGATAAGATCGCTGGAGTTGCGCCGGGCTACCCAAGCAGCCGAATGCGCGAAGGCGGACGGACTGGGTCTTCAGAGTTGCAACGAAATGAAAAACACGACGGCGCAGCAGATACAGCAATTACGAATTCAGGAATCGGAGCTGGCCAACTGCATAGAGCCGTCTGCGACCCGGAACTCTCAAGGAGCTAATGGCCGCGGCGGCTGCGGCGCCATCCGCTCCAAGGACAAAGACGGCGATAACGAGAATTATGATAAGAACCCTAAGGACCAGGGCAAGGCAAGCCCGCCGGCCACGGACGCCGACAAGTCCAAAAAGCATCCGAAGAATGAGCCGCCAGGAGAAGGCCGACACCTGAAGGATCTCCAACCACTCCCCGATCCCAGCATAAAATCTCAATCGCAATCGCCACAATCGGCTTCCCACGCTGGCCTGGATGCCCATATTTCATCAAGTGGGAGGGGAGTTGGCGGCAATGGAGTGCAGGGAGGGGGCGTACACAGCACCTCCAACGGCAACATCGGCGGCATGCCACATGGTGGCGGTACGTCAAGCAGCGCGTCAAGCGTTGGGGGAGCATCGCATTCCAGCAGCAGCACCTCGTCGTCCGGTGGCTCGCGGCCGAAATAGGCAGGATATCGTTAGCTGAATTTCGCGATGCAGAGAAAACGGCCGTTGTTCGTGGCATAGCCTACTGCGCGAAGAATCAGTTGGCCAGAACGAGCAACGGCTTTTCTATGAATTGGTGGAAGAGTGGGCCATTTCCTGTGTCCTTCGCACGCGAGCTTACCCTGAACGGCAGCAAACAGACGATTAGGATTCGGCTGTTGCTCTGGCCAATTGCTAAATGCTAATTGCTAATTGCTGGGCCCTAATTCCCCCCCACCGCTGAATAATTCATATGCGACATAAGCCATCGCTCTCCGGTCTTCTGGTAGAGAGCTGTACCTCGCAGCTTCATGAGCTGTCCGTGTGCCGTGACCGAGATTTCGCACTCTACCCAGATCACCTTGCCGTTCACATGCCGTGTGCGTGGCGTGAGCAAGACCAGCACAGGCGGGTCTTGTCCAAAGTAGTTCTCCGTGAAATATTTCATCACGGCCTTCCGTCCGTGATAATCCCCTTTGGGCGTCAGGATCACGATGTCGGGATCCAGGCACTCCGCAAACGCCTTCTCGTCGGAACGGTTGAACGCCTGCTCGCATGCCGATTGGTGCTTCTGGAGTTCGTTGAATCGCGCCTCCGCCGACCGCGCCTCATCATCCAGAATGCCAAGGTGATTTTTCAGGTCAATCGTCAATCCCAGCTTGGCTATCAGGTCAGCGCCCAGCACTCCGTCTATCCGTTTCTGACAGGAACGTTCCAAAGGCGTGAGGTCCACTGCCAGCAGCTTCAGATTGTGTAGCTCATGCTCTCCAAGGGTGAAGTCATGGACCACAACTTCGCGTCCGTTGGCAGATACGGCGCCGCTCCAGGATTCCATGGTAATAGCTGTGGACTCCGGCGATGAAAACGATTTCAGATTCAGCATCGTGGCGGCCGCCCCGGTATCCAGCAGGAATTGAACTTGCCGTTTCTCCACACTGATCTTCACAATTGGCAGTTGCCGGCAATTTTGCAGGGGGATTTCCTGGGCCCCGGCCGCCGCCGAAAGCAACACCAGAAAAACAAATAAACGCGTCATAACTACTCCGTCTTCAACTCGGTTTTGGCCGATGCCGGCCCCCAAAAATAACCGCACCGGGCTTGCACATTTTTACGTAACTCTTCACGCTGCTCCGGGGTCATCTGCTCCCAGCGCTCTCGCATACCTTTGCGCCAATGCCTGCTATGGCCCCAGCCGCCTCGGAACCCGCCAAAGAGCAGCTTGCTTAACAGCAGAAGCCCTAAGGCCTGCCAAAAGCTGATGGCATGCCATCCGGAAATCTCCGGCATGAGCCAGTTCCATAGGTGCATGACGATAAAACCAAGGACAGCGCAAGCCACCACGATGAACAGCGCCATCCTCAATGCACGTACTATCCAATTTCTTCTCATTTCTCTCACCCTCATTCCTTTGGTGACTTTCGGTTAGTCCTGGATGACTTCGTCATGGATGGCCTGCAGCCTTCGGCGCAGGTGCAGCACGGCATAGCGCTTCCGGCCGAGCAACGTATTCACGCCTGTTCCAGTTTCAGCAGCCAGCTCTTTGAAGCTGCGCCCCTCCACCTCGTGCGCGATGAACACTTCCCGCTGCTCTTCCGGCAATTCGCTCAAGGCATCATCGAGCTCTTCCAGAAGCACCGTGCGAGCGTACTCTGCCTCCGGTCCGGCATCTGGGGAGAGCAACAAGTCTTGCAACAGGAGTTCCTCTCCATCATCAGCCACCGCCACCGGCTGACTCAGCGATCCGGTTTTCTTCCTGCGGAAGAGATCAATGATCCGATTGCGTGCTACCTGGAAGAGCCAACTGCTGACCCGCTCAATCGGCTTCATCAGCCGGTAGGCCTCCACAAACTCGTAGAAAACCTCTTGAAGAATGTCCTCGGCATCGCCCCGGTCAGCCACCCGCCGCCGGATGAAGTTGCGGAGACGCCCCTGCTCGCGCTCCACCGCTTCAGAGATCCGCTGGTCTTGCTCGCGTTGCATGCGTTCCAGGACCAAGGTTTCCTTCATCTAGCTGTGTAGACGGTTGAC
>DATMMY010000324.1:0-7518 GCA_035569515.1 Candidatus Solibacter sp.
CGAAATGCTGCACGGAAGTCTGTCCGGAAGAGATCCATATCACGGACAACGCCATTATCCCCCTGAAGGAGCGGGTGGTTGACGAGTATTATGATCCTATCCTGCGCTTGGTGCGTAAAATAAGAGGAGCGGAATAGCGCGCCGAACAAGCTTGCGGAAAAAGTAGCGGGAGCGGTTGATTTAGTATCAGGGCACAGCTTGTCCTAGAGGTGAGCTTGCGAGCCGAAGAGCCTGTCCTAGAGGCGAACCTGTGATCCGAAGGAAAGTTTACTCGTGCCTAAGAGTGTTTAGCCCCTGCAGGTCCATGGGGAGCACGAAAAAGACTTTTCCCGCAAGCTGTGAAGCCGTGCCCCTTTAAACCCGCAGGCGAAAGATCTGTGGAGGGAACTCAACCATGGAACGCCAGTTCAAGACCATCTCCACCAGCGGCATTGCTGGAGCCCTTGCCAAGGTTCATCACTACCGCTACCTGAACCAGGCGGAAGAAGCGGAGTCAATCTGCCGGGACATTCTGGCCGTCGAACCGGAGAACCAGATGGCGCTGCGTCTTTTGGGACTGGCCATTACGGACCAGTTTACCGGCTCAGTCTCAGACCGCTACAAGGAAGCGGAGTCAAGCTTCCAGAAGCTCTCCAGCGCCTACGAGCGCTCGTACTATTCCGGAATCCTCTATGAGCGGCGCGCCAAGGCGCAATTACGCGCCGGACACCTTGCCCATTCCCTGGTTGTGAGTTTTGAGAACGCCATGCGCTGCTTTGAAGATGCAGAGAAGGTCCGTCCCCAGGGCAATGACGATGCCTTGCTGCGTTGGAACCGCTGTCTGCGGCTGCTGCAAGGCCTTCCTGAACTACCCCGCGAGAGAGAAGCTGAGCCGTTTGAGGTGAGTGACGCTCCGCCGCACTAGCTAACCCAAAACCTTACCGCGGATTACGCGGATGCACGCGGATTCTGGGCTTGCTGTTTCCGCGAGAAGACCTCTGGGGATATCTATTCATTATGGATTCCCTCGCTGCGCTCGGAACAGTACAACTAAACCAACTATTGGGCGAGCAGGACCACGCCGACACAGACCAGCAGGGCCGAAACCCAGCGGCGGCGGTCGACGTTTTCTTTCAGGAAGATTTTAGCTAGACCTGCGCTGACCATGAAGGTCAGAGATGCCGAAGCTGGAGCTACCAGGCTGGCGTCGCCCCAGGAGAGTGCAGTGAGTAGGCTGAAGAACCCCACCGCCATGCAGGCAAGGCCCATCAGGAACTGTTGCTCGCGGAAGATCCTGACAATTACGGCCAGGATGCCGCTGCGGACCCGGAGTTCATCCAGGTCGCCAATGCGCTTCATGGCGCTCGAGAGTAGAACATCGCCGGCGCTGGAGGCCAGAACGATCATGCCGATAGCGCTCCACAGCTTAAGCGAGTTCATGTTGCTCCTGTGGGCTGCGCAGGGTTTGCCCCTCGTGCTGACTCCCTTGGGGCTGAGGCTCGGTCAAAGCCGGGCCGCGCGTTACCCAGCCTACGCCGCAACTGATGAGCAGAACGCCGGCCCAGCGGAAAGCAGAGACGTTCTCATGCAGCAGATATTTCGAGAGCAGCGCCACCAGCACGTATCCCAACGCTGTAGCCGGCAGCACATAGCTAAGATCGGCCCAGGAAAGCGCGGTCAGATAAGAGGCAAAGAAGGCGATCAGGCAAAGAATGCCTATTACCACCCATGGATTTCCCAAGGCTCCAAACAGATCCGGAACAAGATGGCTGAAACGGATGGCCCCACGTTGCTGCATGCCGAACTTCAGCAGCACGTCGCCAGTGCCGCCGAAGAGCATCACGAGCACAAGAACCAGGTATTTCCGAAGGTTCACTTGCTAATCTCCACCCACTTGGGCGGTAACGGCATCCGATTCCTGCCGCTGGTCTTTGTTCGGATTCGAGTTGGGAGTTGGCCCCTGCTGCTGCGTGTTGGCCCGCATCTCTTTTGCAACACGGTTACGCTGAGCACGCAGCTTGAGGAACGACTTGGCTTCTTTATAAAGCCGCTTCCGTTCGTTGTTGTTGAAGACGGCCTTCTTCACGATGCGGAATACCGCCTTGGGACGGAAGTAGTACTCATCGTAAAATTTGTGCACCATCTCCAGCACGTATTCGCGGGGCAGTCCCGGATACTCGATCTGGGCCAGCTGATGTCCGCCGTCATCGACCATTTTTTCGGTGCCTACGATAAAGCCATTCTTCTTGGCAAAGTCGTAGAGTTCGGTGCCGGGATAGGCGTGTGCCAGAGAGACCTGGATGGTTTCCACGTCCAGCTCTTTGGCGAAATCGATGGTGTTGCGAATGGTCTCGCGGCTCTCACCGGGCAGTCCGAGAATGAAATCGCCATGCACCGTCAGGCCCAGCTTCTTGGTGTCTTTGGTGAACTGGCGCGCACGCTCCACGGTGGCGCCTTTCTTGATGTTCTTCAGGATCTGCTGATCACCGGACTCATAACCCACAATCAGAAGACGGCAGCCGGCTTCCTTCTGCGCCTTAAGAGTTTCGTAGTCGGTGGTGACACGCGAGGTGCATGACCACGTCAGATTCAAAGGCTTAAGTTTGGAGCAAAGCTCCACGGTGCGGGCCTTCTGGATGTTGAAGGTGTCATCGTCAAAGAAATACTCCGCCAGCCAGGGCCAGTATTCCTTGGCCTGGGCCATTTCGCGGGCCACAGCATCCGTAGAGCGCTTGCGCCAGGGATGTCCGCTCAAAGTTTGCGGCCACAGGCAGAAGGTACATTGCGCCGGGCATCCGCGCGTGGTATAGAGCGAGACGAACGGATGAAGCAAAAAGGGCACGTTGTAACGCCGGACGTCGAGATCGCGATAGTAGACGTCAGTCACATTGGGCAGAGCGTCGAGATCTTGAGTGTCGGGGCGATCAGGATTATGGGCTACTTTGCCGTTCTTATCGCGATAGGAGATCCCCAGAATCTCAGACAGCGGCTTGCCGTTGGCAAACTCGGTGATGGAGAAGTCGAACTCGCGGCGGCAGACAAAATCAATGACCTGGCACTCTTGCAACGAACGGTCCGGCAGGGTGGTGACATGCGGGCCGACAAAGGCGATCTTCAGCGCCGGATTGGCCTCTTTCATTCGTGTTGCCATCCGGATATCGCCAGGAAAGCCGGGAGTGCTGGTGAACAGCACCAGGAATTCGTATTGCTTGCCGATCTCAATGGTCTCTTCTACCGAGACATGATGCGGAGGAGCATCGAGCAGGCGGGAACCTTCCAACATTCCAGCCGGATAAGCAAGCCAGACCGGGTACCAGTAAGACTCAATTTCGCGGGTGGCAGGCCAGCGCGAACTGGCGCCTCCATCGAAATTCTCGAACGACGGCGGATTTAAAAATAATGTTTTTAAAGGCATTGGACTCCAGAATTATACTAACATCTTTGATTGTGAGCTAAACACCAAAGAATCCAAGCGGTTACAGACCATCAGCGAGTGGTCGCCAGGTGCAGCGAGCAGTAACCATCTGGTTAATGGCGAGAGGGGCCGAGCGCCCAGCCTTCGAGTTCCCCAGTCTGCCGCAGTAGCTGCACCTGGATTTTATCCAACTGAAAGGTGGAATCCATATAGGCGGTGTACCGGTCATGCTCCGTGATCCGGGCGTTTTGTTCATCTTTCAAGGTGGCCGTCCCCGTCTGGATTTTCTCGTGAACGGAGTTCACGTCCGTCTCAGCCAGTTGATGCTCCAGCCGGGAGACATCGCGGGCGGCCGACAATTCATACACCGACCGCTGTAACTTGAGCGTCTCGGAGCTGACCTGATCTCTTGCGTTTTGGGCTTCTTTCTGGGCCTTCACGGCGTCGGCACGGGCTGCATCCGCCGTTGCCCGTTGCGAGGAATTCAGAAAGGGGACGCGAATGGCCACACCCAGGGTCACATTGTTGCGCTGAAACTTCCGGAAGAACTGATCGTAATTATTGAAGCGGGCCAGCACCGCGTATTGGGCCACAAGGTCAAGGGAAGGATACAACTGCCTTTCTTCTCCCTTGGCACGGAACGTCTTGGTCTGCGCGGCCAGGCTCGCCATCTTCACGGCAGGGTTCTTGCTCAAGGCAAGCGCAATCAAGTCTTGATCCGCAGGGACGGCGGGCAACGGAGGAATGGTTTCGGTGGACGTCTGGATGGAGTCGGCGGGCAGTCCAGTGAGCTGCGAGAGGCGGAGACGAAGCTGGTCGGCCGCTGACTTGGTCTGGGCAAGTTGTAAGCGGACTCTTGCCGAAGCCAGCTTGGCCCGGGTCAACTCAACCTGGCTGTCGAGCCCTGCCTGCACGCGCTGGCTCACAATGTCTTCGAATTTCGCGGCGAACTCCTGCGCCTCAAGCTGAACGTTCAGCGACGATTGCAGCAGATCAAGCTGCATGTAATCCGATGCAGTCTCCATGATCACCTCGTTACGGCGGTCTGCATTCAGGGCCTGGGTGGTCTCGCGCTCATTTTTCGCGGCCTTCACAAACTGCTGCTGGGCTGCATTGAACAGGAACTGTTGCGTATTCACGTTAAAGACGGAGGGCGCCGCTCCTTCCAGGCTGAGGGGAAATCCGTAAGAGAAGGCCAATCCCGATCCCAGCGTGACCTGCGGCAGAAACAGGCCTCGGGCCTGCTGGTAGGTGGCTCGCGCCTTCTGCTGATCGGCAAACGCAATGCTCGTGGTGGTGCTGTTCTTCAACGCCAATTCGATGGCGGTCCGGAAGGGAAGCAGGCCCTCTTGCGCGGACATGCTGCTTGCGAGTGTTATGAATAGACAGCCTGCGATGGCGATCAAACGGGCAAGAAATGACATGATTCACCTGCTGGATAGATGGATGGTAGTAATCGTGATTCTATCGAGAAACGCGGGCCAGCGCATCCTGCGCCGGGTGATACTGCGACGCCAGCGCCAGAGCTGCGCGGTATTCGCGCGCGGCATTCTGCGCGTCTTTTTGCTTCTCGAATAACATTCCCAGGCGGTAGTGCGCCTGAAACGCAGGGCCGTCTTCCGCGAATTTATCCAGCGAAAGATACTGGCGGAAGATCTGGATGGCCCCGGGAAAATTGCGTCCCGATTGCTGCAGGAGAGATGCGGCGTCAAAAAGAGCGATGCCCGTATCCAGGCGGGCGCCGAGAGACTTATTGATGGCGGACTCCATGTCGCTCAGACGTCCCGTGCGGCGGTAGAATGCGGCCAGATCTACCCAGTAGCGCGCCAGACTCCCGCTGGACTCAACGGCGGTCTTAAATTCCGCTTCCGCTTTGTTCTTCGCGCCCAGCTTCTCTTCCAGGCGGCCCAGCATGACATGGGCGTCGGCGGGATCGCGTTGCATCACTACTTCAGCCAGCTTGCGCGCCTTGGCTTTGTCGCCTCCCATAATCGTAGGCGCTTCCGCATAGAATTCGGCCAGATCAGCGTGGGCGGTGAGATTGTCTTTTCCCAGGGCCACGGCCCGTTCAAATTCGGCCTTCACCTTGCGCACCAGGCCAAAAGCTTTAATGGGCCCTGCGATCGCGGCTTTTTCCCCGTAGGACCGGCCCAGCCATTGGTGAAACTCGCTGCTTTGCGAGTCAAGATCCACGGCTTTCTCGCAGGCGGCAATGGCCTCTTCCCAGTTTTCAAGTTGGAAATAAAGCCGGCAGATCACGTTGTAGGCCAAGGCGCTTTTCCGGTCCTTCTGGATGCGAGAGTCCAGCTCTCGCAAAGCAGCGTCCAGATTGGCGGTGCTTAGCAGGGAGGATGGATTCGGCAACGAAGGGCTATCAGGGAAATCCGTGGTTTTGGCCAGAGAGAGAGTAAGGCTGAACAGCAGGATACAGATTCCAAGGGGCCGAAATACGTTCAACGCTCAACCGCCTTTACTTCCATGCCCGTCCGCAGCGGTTGCGCGTTGATGGAGCCAGGGGCAATTCGCGCTCCTTCTGGAACGCCGCTCAGAATTTCAACGCGCGTGAGGCTGGCGATCCCCGTCTGTACGTCGAGTAGTTTGATCCTATCGTTCACAATTTGATATACGACGCGCTTGCCGTCGAGATCGTGCACCGCCTCTCGTGAGACCGTCAGAGCGCCATCATGCCTTGCGGTAACAATGGTCACGTTTACGTTTACGTTCGGCAACAGCTTCTTATCGGAGTTGGAAATCTGGCAGGTGATCTCACCTACGGTCCTGGTGCCCAGGTTGGTTACAACCGTCGGCGTTTGCGTGAGCGTGCCTTCCCAGGTGCGGTTTGAGACAGCGTCCCAGGTGATTTCTACTTTCTCGCCTTTGGCCAGGCGCCCGATTTCCGGTTCATCCACAAAGGCCCTGACCTGCACGACATCCAGGTTGGCCACTTGGATCAGCAGATCGCCGGTATTGACGTAGGAGCCGGCTTTTACGGGAATCTGATAGACGGTCCCGGCAAAAGGGGCATGTATATTGGAGTTCTGCAGCAGTTCCTGGGCTCCGGCATAGGCGGCGCGAGCTTCCGTAACGGCAGCCTGTACTTTGGTGATTTCCGGAGTGGAGAAACGCCTGGAGAGCTTGGATTGCAAGAGCTGGATTTCGGCTTCAGCTCGCGTGACCCGGTTCCGGGCCTCTTCTACCTCAGCCGGGGACGCTGCTCCGTTATGCTGCAATCGCTGGACCGCCTGTAAGTTCCGCTGGGCCGCATCCCGTTCAGCCTGGGCCTTGTCCAGTTGCGACCGCGTAGTAAGGACTTCGTCCTGGGTCCCGCCACTCTCGATAGCATGAAGATCAGCCTCGGCCGCCCGAAGCTGCGCCAGGGCCTTGGCCGCGTTGGTGCGGGCGTTGCTGTCATCAAGTTGCAGCAGCAGTTGGCCTGGTTTTACGGCATCCCCAGGCTTCGCCAAAACGCGCTTCACTTCAGCAGGGGCAGGTGCGTGGGCCTCAAAATTCTTTACCGGTTCCACCTTTCCATTAGTGCTGATCACGCTCGCAATGGATTGTCGTATGGCGGTCTCCGCCCGCACGGGGACTACGCGCCTGCGCATCATGCCGCTGGTGAAGAGCAGGAGCACAGCCAATGCGACGGCCGCGCCCAGTAAGAGACGATTGCGTCGCAAGAAGCTGGTTGTATTGTTACGCACCATGGTAAGAACCTTTTAGTATAAACAACCGGATTCAAACCAGACTACAAACCTCTTCCGGCGGAGAGGCATAACCAAGAACAATGCAGGCTGCTGAGTCTATCGCATTAGATGCACACCGGCTCACTTCGATTGAAAACCGCGCTCAGATTCTTGACAAAAACCAGCCATAAGCAAAAACTCACACCCACCACGAAAGATGCGGAGAAAAAACAGTTGTTACAATATGAGCAATGACAAACCGCACCGGTTACACCGAGCACCACGCCAAGGCGGGGCTGAACCACAAGTTTCCTGAAATTGACACATGGCCGAACCAGTTTCCTTCGTATGAGATCCTGGTCGATGTGCCGGAGTTTACCTCGGTGTGTCCCAAGACCGGGCTGCCTGACTTTGGCTTGCTGGAAATCCGCTATGTGCCGC
>DATMMY010000325.1:0-6532 GCA_035569515.1 Candidatus Solibacter sp.
CAATCAATTGCCGCAGCTGGCGCACGTTCAAGTCCGGACGCCCGGCAACGTCAACCGAAGAGACATTCTGCCCTTCATACGAGATGGTTGACGGCGTTAATTGCTGGGCTGGCAGGAGTTGAAGCGACAAGGCAAAAATACTTAAAACGAACACACCGAGATATGCCAGGTACTGGGAAGCATTCATCACGCAGGCAGGCCTTTCATGTCCGGGCAAACCCGGAGCGTCACCCTTCAGGGAAACTTACTTAGTACTGTTAGATTGGCTGTTTAGGGCTGTTGTTGCTTCGCGCAAGAAGAGAGAAAACAGAAGCTCAGGAATGAGAGGAAAACAGTGCCGCAGGCACGTTAGAGAATAGACCCGCACGTAAGTGCGGGTTTGGGTAAATGAGACCGGAGTCACCAAAGGCGACGGCATGCTGCTTGACCATCGTTCCATTCGCGCAAAGATCTCTATCGTCGCCTCCAGCGACTTGGGGATGCGTCTACTTTTTCCCGCACTAACCCTTCGCTATGCTCAAGGGCAGGCTGTGCGGGCCTACTCTCTATTGTGCCTCCGGCACTGGATCATCGGAGGGTGCGGAAAGCCACGTCTCGCTTCAAAGGGGGGAGGGATCTTCTCGTCCTGAAAGGATTTTAGAGAATACCAGTACAGCCGGCCGGCTTGGTGTGCGCTTTGGGCTAGTGGTCAATCAGCACAAAAGTCTTCTACTTCTTCTTTCTTCTTTACTTCTTTCTTCTAAGCCTTCTCCGCCTGCGCGTCCGGGAGAGACGCGGGCACGGCGCGCTGGCGTGCCCAGGCGCGCAACGCCTGGATCTCCTCGGCCCGGGTTGCGGAGAGCGGGATGGTGGACTTCAGGGCCTCCATCACCATTTCCGTGGTCACGGGTTTCTTGCTGGAGAAAGCAGCGTACATCGCCGTCTGTACCGCCGCATCGATTTCGGCGCCGGAATAGGATTTGGCGGCGGCAACCAGTTGGTCCAGATCGAAACGGGCGGGATCGAGTTTATGGCGGGCCAACTGCAGATTCAAGACGGCCTTCCGCTCCGTAGAATTAGGCAGGTCCACAAAGAACAGCTCGTCGAACCGGCCTTTACGGATCAGCTCGGGAGGCAGTGCCGTCACATCGTTGGAGGTGGCAGTCACAAATACTGCCGCACGCCGCTCCTGCATCCAGGAAAGAAACGATCCCAGAAGCCGGGAGGAGACACCGGCATCTGAGGAAGCCGAATCCGTCCCGCTGCCGGCAAAGACCTTTTCTAATTCATCGATCCACAGCACCGCAGGGGCCAGCTCTTCCGCAACCTGAAAGAGCTTCTTGATGCGCTTTTCGGTCTCCCCCACAAACTTGTCAAACACCGCTGAGGTATCAAACCTGACCAGCGGCAGCTTCCATTCGCCGGCAACGGCCCGGGCGCACATGCTCTTGCCGCAGCCCTGTACTCCTAAAATAATGACGCCCCTTGGAGCTTCCAGGCCAAAACTACGGGCAGATTCCTCCCATGCGCCGCGCCTCTGCTGCAGCCAGTGCTTCAGGTTATCCAGCCCACCTATGTTGGCCATGCTGTCGGAAGACTCAATGAACTCCAACATCCCGGAGCGGCGCAGCAGTTTCTTTTTGGCTTCCAGTATGTCGGTGATGATCTCCGGGCACAACGCGTAATGGGTCACAATGGCCTGTGAGACCGCCCTCTCCGCCTCCTCTTCTGTCAGCCCCCGCAGGTTTTCCGCAACCGCCTGGATGCCGGCGGCATCGAGCCTGGATTTCAGAGTACGCGTCTTTGAAAGGCGGGCATAGACCACCTCCACCAGCGCCCTCAGACGCGACACATCCGGCAGAGGCAGCTCAAGATACTCAACCAGGCTGCTCAACTCGGGAGGCAATGAGATAGAAGGTGCTGTGATGACGATGGTCTGTCTCTGGGTGGAAAATCTCTGGGCGACATCTCGCATGCGCCGCACCACGACCGGTTCCTCGATATGGCGATGAAAGTCCTTCAGAATGAAGACCCCCTCAATGGTCATGGTCTCCAGATGGGCCAAAACCTGAGCAGGATCCTTGGTGTTAACGATGGACGACGGCTCCGAGTAGCCCGGCGTAGACATCACATAAGCCATCAGCCGTTCCGATTCGCTTCCGCCTGAAGCAAGGCGCGGCTTGGGCTCAACCCGCGAAGACAGCGGAGCGGAATTCACGGGGACACCGCCGGCGCGGGTCAGGCCATCGGCAATGCTCCACTCAAACACCGGGAGATTCAACTCGCCACCTGCCGCTCGCACCAGCATGACCGCGCGCATCTCTTCCACGGTCTCTATGACCACAATGGGAGTGCTGGAGTTAATAAGGACTTTGAGCCGCTCTAGTGGGTCAACCATGCTGTGTGACCGAGGAACATTACCTGCCAAGCATAGCCGATTGGGAGCCAAATAAGAATGAGGAATCACTTAACCCTTATAGACCATGCAAAATATCCGGGCCCCGTTCGATGAGCTTCTGCGGCTGCTTTTTTTGCCGTTTGGTGTTAACTTTGCTGGGACTCTTACGTCCAACTATCGGAAGAGTCTTTCCTGAACATTCCATCCGTTCTTGAAATTTTCTAAATCTCTAATTTGAGGTGTAACTTGAGACGCAAGAATCTCTGCCTCGTCGCGATCGTGCTGGCGATTTCGTCGTTGGCCCTGGGCTTACAAGCGCAATCCAAGCTGCCCAAGCTGCAGTTTACAGATACAACCCTCGACAACGGATTGCGGGTGATTATCGTTCCAGACCATTCGGCGCCGGTGTTTTCCATCGCGCTGACCTACAACACCGGCTCCCGGAACGAAAAGCAAGGACGCACCGGGTTTGCCCATCTTTTTGAGCACCTGATGTTCGAAGGCTCGGCGAATGTGGGCAAGGGCGAACATATGCTGCTGGTGCAGAACTATGGCGGAGCCATGAACGGCAGCACCAATAACGACCAGACCAACTATTTTGAAGAGCTTCCCAAAAACCAGTTGGATATGGCGTTGTTCCTGGAGTCAGACCGGATGCGCGCTTTGAACGTTACCCAGGCAAATCTGGACAACCAGCGTAATGCAGTGCAGGAAGAGCGCAGGTTGCGTGTGGACAACCAGCCTTACGGAAAATCCAATGAGGAATTAGAGTCTCTGGCCTACGACAGCTTTCCGTATCATCACTCCGTCATTGGCTCGATGGATGACCTCAATGCGGCCAGCCTGGACGATGTCCGTGATTTCTTCCGCATCTATTACGCTCCCAATAATGCCGTACTGGTTCTGGCCGGCGACCTTGAGACCGCCGACGCGCTGGCTAAAGTAAAAAAGTACTTTGGCAGCATCGCCAGGCAGCCCGCGCCACCCCCGGTGGACATGACGGAGCCGGAGCATGATAAAGAACGGCGCAAGACCCTGAGCGATCCGCTGGCGAGGCTGCCCCAGCTGATTGCCGCCTACAACGCGCCTGCCGGGAATACCGCTGATTTTTACGCTTTGCAGGTGCTTGGCAACATCCTTTCCGGAGGGCGGAGTTCACGGCTCTATGAGCACCTTGTGCACGATAAGCAGATGGCGGTAAATGTCGGCGTGGGCGTGCAGGAACACCGGGGACCAAGCCTGTTTCGGGTGTTCGCGCTGCCCCGTCCTGGCGTGAAGATAGAGGATCTGGAGAAAGCAATCTACGAAGAAATTGAAGCCATAAAAAAAGACGGAGTCACACCCCAGGAACTGGCGAAGGTCCACACTCAGTTCCTGCGTGGGCAAATCCAGGCGCGCAGCTCTTCCTTATTCCTCTCCAATCGGATCGGGACCTATACGGTTTACTACAATGATCCCAATTTGATTAACACCGCCTACGAGAAATTTACCTCGGTGACGGCCGAACAGGTCAAGCAGGCGGCCCAGAAATATCTTGTGCCCGAGCACCGCTCGGTGGTGATTACTCTGCCTGGCGGAAGTAACAAGGCCCCCGCCGGCGCAGCCGGAATGCAGTAAGGAGAAGCCATGCAGAAAAAATTATTCTTATTTCCAGTCGTCCTGTTTCTATTCGCCACGCTCGCCTCTGCCCAAACACCAGGCGGTGGTGAACACCAGCAACTGCCTTCCAAAGTTCAGCGCCTGAACCGCACCCCGGTAAACCAGGAGATTCTGAAGGTGAAGCTGCCCCATCCCAAGGAGGTCCAGCTTCCCAACGGCTTGACCTTGCTGGTGATTGAGCAGCACAAGCTGCCCACCGTCTCTTACAACCTGTGGATCAAGTCCGGCGCCCTTTCCGATCCCAAAGATACGCCCGGCCTGGCCTCTTTTACGGCAGATCTGCTGCGCCAGGGAACCGCCAAGAGATCGGCTACCCAGATTGCAACAGAGCTGGATGAACTGGGCGCAACCTTCTTTGCCAATGCCGGCTTCGGCGCGAACGTCACGGTGGTCAACGCGAGCGGCCTGAGCGAATCTGCCGACAAGTTGATGGACCTGCTGGGCGACCTTGTGCTGAACCCCACCTTCCCTGCTGACGAGCTGGAAAAGTATGTCAGGCGGGAAAAGGCGTCCCTGACCCAGCTGCGCTCCAACCCGGGCTTCCTGGCGAGAGAACGGTTTGCCCGCGCGGTTTATGGTGACTTTCCGGCATCTGTTCAGACAACCACGGTAGATACCCTGCAAAAGGCTGTGCCGGAGGCGCTAAAAGCGTTCCACGAAAAATACTACGCCCCAAACAATGCAATTCTTGGCATTGCGGGCGATGTAACCGTCGCCCAGGCCACCGAGTTAGCCAAGAAGTACCTCGGCCAATGGAAGAACCGCGCCGTACCTGCCGCGCCTGCCAACAATGTTGCTGCGCTGAGCGCTGCCAAGACCTATCTGGTGGATCGCCCCGGCTCGGTACAGAGCAATATTGTTCTCGGAGGACTCTCGCTGCGCCGCTCTGACCCGGATTACATTCCCCTGATTGTTGCCAATCGCGTGCTGGGCGGCGGCGCGGCCTCGCGGCTTTTCGCTAACCTGCGTGAAGACAAGGGTTACACCTATGGCGCCTACAGCCGCGTCACTACCGAGCTATTCCCCGGAACCTTTGAGGCAAACACTGAAGTACGCAATGCAGTCACCGACGGCTCGCTCCACGAGCTGATGTATGAACTCAAGCGCCTGCGCGACGAAAAAGTTCCGCAGGCGGAACTTGAAGATGCCAAACGGTCGATTGTTTCCAGCACGGCGTTGTCACTTGAAAATCCGGCCGGCATTCTCAATTCCTGGATGAACGCGAAATACTACGGACTGCCCGCTGACTACTGGGACCACTACTCCGATGAAATAGCCAGGGTCGACGCGGACACAGTGCAGCGCATGGCCAGAAAGTACGTAGATCTGGACCACCTCCAGATTGTGGTGGTGGGCGATGCCAACGCAGTGCGCGAGGCAGTCGGCAAATATGGCACGGTTGAGGTCTTTGATACTGATGGCAAGCCGGCAGAAGCCAAGGCCACCCCAGCGCCCAGCGGCAAGTAAGCTTTCTCAACAGAATACAACCAAGCCCGGAGCGATCCGGGTTTTTTTCATGTGTTGGATGAGGAACCCGTATCCGAGACTTACTATTCTGGCAAATGAGCAGATTTAGGTCTCAAGGAACCCGGCTCATCCCATCCCTCGCGAAGCCGGTGCACGTACCCGTCTGCATGCTCTTTGGCCCAAAGAGGCTTGCCTGACCCACGTAAGGAAAGCAGGGGATCCAACTTTGGAGACTTGGTGATTACCACTGGGCAGGGAAAATCCCCGGAATTAGGCATTTGAATTTCACAACACCTTCGTGAGCAACAATGAAAAATGCAAGGACTTGATCGAACATACCTGAAAAAGCAAGCGCAATGCAAGATCCCCAAATCCAGATGAATCCGGGCGTTAACCGCGCCCTACAATATAATCGTACATTCAACTGAAGAGGGCACAAGCAGAGAGGACTGAGTGAAAACTGTATTCGTTGTGGGAGCGGGTCCGGCGGGGTTGTTTGCTGCGCAGAAGATTGCTCAGGGCGGACATGAAGTCGTCATTTTCAACCGCGACATCAAACCTGGCGGCCTCGCCGAGTACGGCATCTATCCGACCAAAGACAAAATGAAGATTGGCCTGCGCAAGCAATTTGCCAAAGTACTGGGGCTTCCTAACGTGCATTACGTTGGGCACCTGCCGGTGGGCAACGGGTCTTCGCTCAGCGTTCCCGAGCTGCGCGAGTTCTCGCCCAGCGCGCTGGTCTTTGCTGTGGGCGCGCAGGGGACCAAGAAACTCGGATTGGCGGGTGGCGACGCCCGGGGCGTGTATTCGGCCAAAGATTTTGTTTATCACTACAACCTGCTGCCGCCTTTTGCGTCGCAGGATTTCTCCATTGGCAAGCGGGTGGCGATCGTCGGCATGGGCAACGTGATGGTCGATATTGCCCGCTGGCTGCTGCTTGATAGCCCGCACAAGACCGCCGAAGAGGTGATTGTGGTGGCCCGCCGAGGTCCCTTTGAAGCCAAGTTCGACCTGAAGGAATTCGTCTAT
>DATMMY010000326.1:0-4294 GCA_035569515.1 Candidatus Solibacter sp.
AAAGTTGTAGTACGTTGGGGTGGACTCTTTGAAGCAAGTGGCCCGGCACGCCAGTGCAAGTGAAGGAGCTACAAATAAGTTCGGACCAAGGCTGATGCTTGCCCATCTCCCGTAATGCGCAAGACAGCAGGCTTGCCGGACCTCTAGTATTTCCCAACTGCGCGGCACTGGCGTGCCCGACTACTTCGCTCCTTTGGCATGGAGCCTCTGAGCGTCTGTCATTGTGAGCAACGAACTCGCGGTGGCGAGTTAAGATCAAATAAGCTGATGGCGAGGGGTAAGCATTCTATTGATCAATGTCATCCCGAGCGCAGCGCCACAAAGAAGCGAGCACAACACATCTGAAAGGCGCGGAGAGAGGGACCCGACGATACTTAGGACTTAAATGCAATTCCAAGGCGTTCTTCCGAAATCTCGGAGACATCGTCTCGACGTTCCCAAAGTTATCAACCGGCAACCGGCAGATCAGGCGAGAGTATTTTCGTGCACCTAAAGTGCAGCGGAGCAGTTCCTTCGCTGCCGCTCAGGATGACACTGATCTTCTCTCTGCATCCAGTTAATTTCCCCCGTAGCTTATCTTTTAGGTCACACTCAAGGGACCACGCTCCAAAATAGTTTTCGGTCCAGCCGCGAAGAATCCCCGCGCAGTTATCTCGGGATTTTGGGATTCTCCGTGCCCGGAATAGTTGAGTCCCTTTACGCTTGCCGGCGGGCTTTAAGTTCGCCGAGAATGCGGTTGACCTCATCTTCTTTTTCGAGTTGCGCAAAGCGGTCGTCCAGCTTCTCGTTTTCGGCGAGAAGTTCGGTTTTGGCCTGGCCAATGGCTTCCGAGCGCATGACTTTCTCCTTCATGCGGTCAAAGGTGGCCACCGCAGCGTGATCGCCGATCATGGAATGGGCATCGGCCGCCTTGGTCAGCGTGCGGGCGCGGCGATGTTGGGCCATCAGCAATTCACTCTTGGCGCGGGCCTCTTCGAGCTTCTGCTGCAGCTTGGTCAGGGCGTTCTTGAGGGTCTCGACCTGAAGTTTCTGGTCGGACACCTGCTGGACAAAGCTGTCTCTCAGTTGCTTGTATTGCAAAGACCGCTCAATCGCGGCCCGTGCCAGATCGTCCTGGTCCTTGCCCACGGCCATCTCCGCTTTCCGGTTCCATTCACCGATTTTCTCTTCATTTTCTTTTTGCTTCTTGGCCAGCAGGTGCTGGTCGGCAATTGCGATAGCAACCTGCGTCTTCACCTGAAGCAGTTGGTTTTCCATGTCGAGAATGACCTGCTTGATCAGCTTCTCCGGGTTTTCCGCTTTATCAATCAGGTCATTCAAATTTGCGCGAATGAGCGTTGAAACTCTTTCCAGCAATGCCATACATCCTCCAAATCCTCAGCCCTTGATTCGTTCAGGCCTTGGCTAGCTTTCTGATTTTCCTGCCTCGCTGCATCCGGGCCACAGCGATCACCACGACTAGGGCCAGTCCGAACAGGAACCATCCGATAAAGTGGCTTAGAACCAATCCAACCACCAGACCCGCGAACAGCCCTAACAACAAACCTGCGACAGAGATTTTGCCCTTCATTGTTTCCTCGATCGCCCGGTGAGGCGACTTGCCTCACCGGGCGTGCTGCGATACTTACTTTCCCGCGCCTTTGGCCTTGGCTGCGCCAGAGTCGCCGCCATCGGAATCCGGCTTGGGGCTGTTATCTCCAATCAATCGCACCTTGGAGATCAAATCGGACATGGACATGCCGGAGAGGGCTTCGAACAGAGCAGGCACCTGGGCGGCAATCTGGGTCATGTCGCCGGTGATCTTGCTCACGCCTGTGGAATTGCCATTGCCGGTGGAGACAATGGTGATCTTGTCCACGTTCGCCAGCGGCGACGCCATGGCTTTTACTACCTCCGGCAGTCCGGTAATAAGCTTGTCCACTACTGCCGCCTGGTTCCATTGCTTGTACGCATCTGCCTTGAGGTTCATGGCCCTGGCTTCAGCGTCACCCTTCTTGAAGATGATGTCAGCTTCCGCTTCACCCTGCGCCCTGATAGCGGAGGCCTGGCCTTCGGCTTGTGCGATCAGCCGCCCCTTCTCTCCCTCAGCTATATTCATCACGCGCTGTCTCTCAATCTCGGCCTGCTTAAGCACGGTGGCAATCAGCTCTTTCTCATGGCGCGTGATTTCGGCTTCCTGCACCTTGATTTGCTGCTCTTTCTCGACCTGCTGGATCTTGACCTGCTCGGCCACCACCTGTTGCTGTGTGATGTTCTGCTGCAGTTCGTAGGCCTTGTCTGCCTGGGCCTGCTGGCGTTTGATCGTCTCAAGATATTGGGCCTTCTTGATTTCCAGGTCGCGCTGCGCCTCCGATTGCTTGGCCAGGGAAAGCGTCTCCGCCAGCACACGCTCCTGGTCCGCCTGGGCCCGGGCAATGGCTGAAGCGCGTTGCGCTTCCGCCTTCTTAATGGTGGTGTCACGATCGGCTTCGGCGGAAGCCACGTCAGCATCACGCTTGATGCGGGCAACGTCAGGCCGTCCCATATTGGAGATATAGTCGTTCTTATCGCGGACTTCTTTAATGGTGAATGAGATCACCTCCAGCCCCATCTTGCTCATGTCCTCGGCGCACGTAGACCTCATGCGGTCGGCCACCATCTCCGGTTCTTTCACAATCTGCTCTACGGTGAGCTGGCCGATGATGCCTCGCAGATGCCCTTCCATCACCAGGCGGATGAGCCCTTCGCGGGCAGCCGGGGTCTTAGTGAGGAACTGCTCGGCGGCCGTCCGAATGGAAACCGGATCGGACTTCACTTTGATCTGGGCCACCGCTTCCACGGTTACCGCGACGCCCTGGTTTGTATACAGGTCCTGCTGCGGTGCGACATCAAATGACATCAACTCCAGAGATAGCAGCTTGAAACTTTCAATCATGGGAAAAATGACTGTGCCTGCCCCGATCACTACACGCGTTTTACGAAAGCCATAGACCACCAGCGCTTCATGGGGTCCTGCCTTGCGGAAGAGCCGGGCAATCATGGCAAACAAGCACATGATTGCCACCAAGCCCAATCCAACAATGATCCAAATAGTTGCTGTTCCGTCCATAAAACCCCTCCTGGGTTACTGATTCCTGATTTCCTGTTTTGGTGAAACACCGGCTGAGCCGGCCAGTTCGTCCCAGCGGCGAACGTAAGCAACGCCGCGTTCGTATCGTGTGACCACAACCTCCTCACCCTTAGCCAGAGGATCACCGTTTTCACTGCGTGCGGCACACGGTTTGCGCACGCCTTCCTGCGCAAAGATCATCTCGCCCGTCCCACCCCTTCGAATGGTGCTGCTTACATAGCCGAGAACTCCGATCATGTCGTAATCAAGCGGATCAAGCTCCCGTTCGTTGGCCATCAGCACCTTGGCCACAAACCAGAACACAATGGCAGCCGCTATCAATCCCGCCATTGAGGCCAGTGCCAGCCCGGCGTAAATCCAGATATGGCGCAGGTGGACCAGAAGGTAACCAGCCCCGCCAAACCAGGTAAGAAAGGCGGCCATTGTCATGGGGTTAAAGAATGAAAACTGCGCGCCCTTAACTCCGCCTCGCGCGCCGTGGGAATGCCCAGTTCCGTGGGCGGCCCCGTGGCCGGCTCCACCGAAATGCAAATGCTTGGGCAGATGCACATGCGAATGCAGCGTGCCGCTGAGGAACGAGATCACACTGAAGGCAAAGCCCACGACGAAACAGATCAAGTAAAACAATTCCCAGTTCATCTAAGCCTCACTTAGGCTGTCGCCATTGGTGCTTTTGTCCAACTGAGGACGCAGCACTTGCAACAGCCTCTCCGCCAGTTCGGGCGTATCCAGAATTGCATCCAGCAGCACCAGGCAGCGCCTGGAGTCATCGTGCTTGGCCAGGTTCAGCAGGGCCCGGCTCACCTTGGGATCGTTGCGGAAGCGTTCGGCGCCCTGGACCAGCCACAAGTCCATCTTGTCTTCCAGGGCGTCCACATCCGAAAGCAACTCGGTGTGGAACCCTTCCGGATCATCCACCAAATACCCCGGATGCACCTTGAAGAACTTTGACAGCAGCAGCCGGGTCGTGTTGGTGAGGTGCGGACGCGAACCGTTTTCAATCTGCGAAAGGTACGACTGGCTGATCTTCAGCCCTAACTCTTTGCGGACGGCGCGCACAACTTCGAGCTGCGTCATCTCGCGGTTCTGGCCGCGCAGATTGCCTTCCACCAGTCGCAAGTAACGTAATTTTTCGCCTAAAGTCATTATTACGATCCGCAATATTTATATTTCAATTTGTAATAT
>DATMMY010000327.1:0-12836 GCA_035569515.1 Candidatus Solibacter sp.
AGTCGAGGAGGAGAGACAGCGAGAAGCCGGCCCGCCCGATGAGCCCATAACGCCATCGCGCGACCGTGAGGCTCACGTGAATGCGAAGCACCGGAAAGTTGTATGACATGCACAAGTTGCGACCACCATTCGATTACACACAGCGCTGTTAACGGAGAAGCACCATGACAACCACTAGAACTTCAAAAACCGCCACCCCTGCCATTCCCACTACGATGAAAGCTGCCGCCATCGACAAGTTTGGACCTCCGGACAATCTCAAGCTGCACACACTACCGGTGCCAAAGCCAAAACCTGGCGAGGTGCTGATCGCGCTCCACGCCGCCGGTGTCGGCGTCTGGGATGCCTCCGTGCGAGACGGCTCCTGGCGACCGGGTGGCCGCCCCAAATTTCCGCTTGTGCCGGGAACAGACGGAGCCGGAGTTGTCGTGGCCAAAGGCACGCGTGTCCGTCGTTTCAATCTTGGGGACCGAGTGTACGCCAGTGGCTCGGGGTTCTATGCCGAGTATGTTGCGGTGGATGCCGAAGATGTTGCAAAAGTACCGAAGCCCCTCGATCTACTCCAGGCGGGGGCCGCGGTAGTAACCGGATTGACGGCTTTAGAGGGAATTGATGATGCACTACGCCTTCGCCGACGCCAGACGATTCTGATCTATGGCGCGTCTGGCGCGGTGGGCACGCTCGCCGTGCAATTTGCCAGGCGCAGGGGGGCGCGTGTGCTGGCAACCGCATCAGGCAAGGACGCAACGACTCTGGTTCGGAGGCTCGGCGCCGACGCTGTAATTGATGCTCGCGGTGATGACGCTGCCGGCCAGCTCCGTTCACTCGCGCCCGACGGTATAGACGCCATTCTTGCCCTCGCGGGTGGCAAAGAACTCGAACGTTGCCTTGACTTCGTGCGCGCCGACGGAAGAGTGGCATACCCTAACGGCATAGAGCCCGAGCCCAAGCGTCGCCGCAAGATTCGCTTCATCGCTTACGACGGCGAGCCAGGCCACGCTCATTTTGCACATTTGAATCGTGCGACGACCCAAGCGCGACTTAGGGTGCCGATTGCGGCTTCCTATCCGCTGGCGCAAGCGGCCCAGGCGCATAAGCGGCTTGAGCAGGGGCATGTCCTTGGCAGAATCGAGCTGAAAATCCGCGCCGCTTAGTGACGAATTAGAGATGGCCTGCCATGCCCGTTGAAGCAGTGCTGAACTTCTCATATCAACATTCCGGAATAGCAGGTTCCCTGCTTGATGAGCACTCTAGTTCCGGCATCCATGTGATCAAGAGTGACGGGCGACCCACCCATCAATACCGGATAAAATCAATAGCCAGACAAACAAGAGCGAGACAAACCCGCACGAAAAAGCTTGTAGGCCACCCCAGGATTGCTGGCACGCCAGAGTTCTTCATTCATGAAAGGCTGAATTTATAGCCGAGATGCTCCTCGAAATTCTCGTCGCAATCCGGGCATAAAAAGGTGTTCGACAGGCTCTGGGCGGTGATAAATGTGTGACCCTTGGGGCAGATCACAAGAAAAGCTATATTTCGCATAAGTTTTATAAATATGGTGGATTATGATATATGTCAAATATATCGTTCGCTTAAGATAGATAGGCAAAGACTATGGAAGTCCATCAGCTACGTTATTTTTGCGCGGTTGTCGAGACCGGCAGCTTCACCCGGGCCGCGGCCCGCGAGCATGTGGCCCAGCCCTCTCTTTCCCAGCAGATCATGAAGCTGGAAGAGGAGTTGGGCGCGCATCTCTTTGACCGGCTTGGGCGCACGGTGCGCCTGACGGATCTGGGACAGACGTTTCTGCCCCGCGCACGGGCCATCTTGCGGGAGTTGCAGGCCGCCAAGGATGAAGTGGTTGAAAGAAAATCCTCTGTTTCCGGCCCGGTCTCGATCGGCGTTATACCCACCATTGCGCCCTATTTCCTGCCGTCGCGGATCGCCACGTTTTCGCGCAAGTATCCCGATTCATCGCTCAGCGTGGTGGAGGATATTACGTTGGGGCTGATGGATCGGTTGCGCGCGGGGACCATTGACCTGGCGCTTATGGCCTTGCCCATGCGCGGGCATGACTTTGAATCCTTTCCGCTGCGTACGGAACGTTTATTTGCGATTTTGCCCAAAGGGCACGATCTGGCCGGCAAGCGCTCTCTCATGTTGAAAGAGCTGCGCGAAGAGCCTTTTCTGCTGCTGCGCGACGATCATTGCTTCCGGGAGACCGCCATGGAGGCTTGCCAGCGCGCCCGCGTTATGCCGCGTATTGTTTTTGAAAGCGGCCAGTTCAGCAGCATTCTGGGCATGGTGGGCGCCGGCCTGGGTGTCTCGATTGTGCCGGAGATGGCCTTGGAGCGGCGACCTGACTGCAACTTTGTGGTCATCACAGATGAAAAAGCTTCTCGAACCATCGGGGTCGCGACCATCAAAGGGCACTTCCTGAGCAGGGCGCAGAAAGCCTTTATGGCCCATCTGCGGGCACATGCTCAGGCGACGCCCCAGCGAAGTCCGGCCTGATGAGATCGTTTGTGGTTTTGGGATCAGACCGCTTTTGTGGTCTTGGATTGGCGAGCTGGAAAAGCGAAAATGCGTGCCCCCGTTCCAGGAGAAGTTCGTCTGGCTGGGCGCACGATCGCCGGGATATAACCGAAGCTATGGCGAGACAGCCGCGAACAGGCAGCTGGCTCAAACAGCAATTCCCGTAAAAGAGCCAGCACATCAACACGTGTTTCCAGCAGATCGCCCAATTTCTGGAAACCCGAACGCTGGTTGTCTGCCATATTTAACTCCCGGTAAATCTTGTGTGGGGGTGGGCTTTCTATTGTCAACATTACGCACGACCGCCAGCGAAGTCCAATATCCCTGTCGAATGCCATCCATAGGTGACGGCTATGGGCTGGTTCGAGGAGGAATTTGCAGTGAAATGGTTTCCTCCATTCATTGTGGAATTGTGATACAAACGCGGTGATGAGTGGTCTTTCGCGAATCACGGGCGTTATTTACCTAGTGTTGCTATCGATAGGTCTGATGAGCGAGAATGTGCGCAATGCATTTGCGGTTGCATCTCTGGTTATTTTTGGATTCCTGACAGTTGGATTTGTACTATTTCCTAAACTCAAAGCCGTAATGCCATTCAGCCTGGGGCCATTGGGCCTGCTCGGCGACAAGACGAAAACGCTTGTCGCGGGAACGGAGGTCCCTCCGAGCGATTTTCCTCAGCACTTCACCTGCATTTTTCAGCTTCGGGCTTGGTTGTTACTCGTGACGTTGGCAATCCTCTCTTTCGCCGCATTTTGCCTGCTGGTTTCAAATATTCCCCTCTCCAGCCTGATACAAAACCACGAGATTGCCGGCCTCTATCTCTTCACTCTGTTCACCTTCCTTGCTTTGTGGATCTCTACGAAATGGTACGCGGAGCAGGCGCTGCTCGCCAGGTCTGTCGTCACATTTGGCACGGTTACAGGGGTGAATGAGATGAGCAGCCACCGCCATGTCCGCTATGAATTCAGAGATGCCGAGGGCGGCTACTTTGGCGGGATGGAACGAGACTTTCTCTCCACGCATGTGGACAACATAGTGTTTGTGATGTACGACCAGTCCAATCCAGACAACAACTCCTCCAGTCGTGGATTCATGTTCCGAAGCTTCAAAGTGTATCCGTTGCGCCAGGCGGAGCAGGAAGAACCGGGTAATTTGTAATTTTTAATTTGGCACAGTTGTAATCTCGCGAATTCAAAAACGTCACAAGTCGAAGTTTCCCTCAATTCTCAAATTACAAATTACCCGATTACAAATCTTTCTAGTGCCGTTCGACTGTTCCCTTCAGAATGACCATGTTTCCAGGAGTTTCCGGCTTCAAGCTGTCCTCCGCAGTTATGAAAAGGTCAAAATCTTTGTAAGGTGTGGTCGCCTTCAGGCTACCCTCAAGATCTTCATTGACCCGCAGCGCGCCCAGCAACTCAGGGCCCTTGCCCCGCGGCTGGACCCATACGAGGTAAGTGGTTTTTGCCGGAGTCAATGATTGTGGCGCGGCCATATGTTTTACCTGGACTTCCATCTCCGTATTTCCATTGCGGTCATTGCTGGTGATTACCTTGCCCATGGCTGCAGGGGTAGCCCCGGTATTGATCAACCGGTCCTCGCGCCCCCAGGCCGCAACTGTGAGCAGAAAACTGAAGATTACGAACAGAGCGATGTTGCGTTTCTTCATACACGTACCCCTTTGGTGAACTTATTGATATAGATGTGAAGGGCGGCGAGGAATGTTGTCGAGCAGATAGTGGCAGCTTTGCATTAGCGCAGACGCTTGGCTTTACAAGCTCCGCAAAAGTGGTGCCGCCGTTGAAATTATTATAAATCGGCGCATGAAAACCATTTACGGAACCTGTCGCGCCGCTTCACCTATCCCAAATACTTCAGGAAATACTTCGATGAGGCTTTGTCGAAGCTTGGAAATACTTTTTCCAGGTCTTTGTTGCCCAGGTGCCGGTACACGGCTTCGCTGAGCACCTGCCGGAAGTCTGTAGTTACGGCCAGGTCACGACCCTCATAGAGCTGTTCCTGCTGGAGCCCTGGCCAGTGACCATAGGCCCTTCCACCCTTCACCGGGCCGCCCAGCACGAACATTACGTTGGCATGGCCGTGGTCGGTGCCGCGATTGCCATTTTCCCGGGCGGTGCGGCCAAACTCTGACATGCTTACGATGACCGTGTCTTCGCCAAGATTTCCCAGGTCGGTCCAGAAGGCCGCAATGGACTGCGAAAATTCGCGGGTGAGATTGGCGATCTGTCCTTGCACGCTGCCTTCATTCACATGGTGGTCCCATCCACCGATATCGGCAAAGGCCACCTCCACGCCCAGATTGGCCTTGATCAGCTGGGCCACCTGCCGCAGGCTGTCACCAAACCGTCCTCTGGGGTAGTTAGTGCCGGGGGCTGGAGTATATTTTTCCGGATCGGCGGATTTAAGCATCTTTACCGCTTCAAAGGTTTCGTTGCCGGTGCCGTGCAGCACGGTATCTACGGATTGCTCGTACATAGCCTCAAAGCTGCTGCTGGCGGCATTGCCTGCAGGCCCCTTTCCGCCAACGGCAAATTCCCGAATATTGCCCATGGCAACCGCAGGCGCGGAGCCAGACAGCGTGCGAGGCAGCGCCCCACCCATAGCGACAGCGCGGAAGGGCGAGGGCTTGGCCTCATTGATGCCCACGAGGGCACGGTTCAGCCAGCCGTCTTCCGTGGCTTTGAGTCCGGGCGTGCCCGATTCCATGTAATCCTGCGCGTCGAAGTGGGAGCGGGTGTTATCGGGCGAGCCTGCGGCGTGTACAACCGCCAGGTGGCCGGAATCCCACAATGGCTTAAAAGCAGTCATGGAAGGATGCAAGCCGAAGAAACCGTCAAGATCAATAGCGCCCTCGCTACCGTGCGGGCGAGGAATCGCGATGCTGGGCCGCATGGAGTAGTAAGCGGCCTCGCCGTGGGGAACTACAATATTCAGCCCGTCGGCCGCGCCTCGCTGAAACAGCACCACCAGGCGTTTTTTCCCTGCAGTTGCTCCCGTGGTTTCTGCCGCGTAGACCGCGCGGGTCAGAAAGCTGGGGATAACGCTGGTTCCCACCACGGCCAGTGCACCGCCCTTCAAAAATACTCTGCGAGTAATCGCCATATCCTTCTCCTTAAAAATCTTCCCAAATCTGTAAAAAGCCACCTCTAACGGTTAGCTTCTATCTGAGCTGATTGAGTATCGTGGGTTCCGGCCAGCAGCTAGGAGCCAGTAGCCCGGAGCCCACTTCATCTCTTTTGAAATTCAGGCGACCCCATAATTAACCCGGCAATCGCGCCATAGTTGGGGCCTTGATCGGGATCGTCCAGCTTTCTTTGGGTAACCTGCGGATCGGCCAACTGCTTCTGGATCACCGCATGGGTCTGCCCGGAAAGATCGCCACCCAAGATCTTTTGCTCCATGACTGCCAGAGCCGAGTCGATGTCTTGCGCGGTAGCGCCCTGCAAGATCGCCTTGGGATGGGGAGTCATGCCCGCCAGCCGTCCCGCCCCAAGCTGGAGCGCGAAATTCATGCGGTTTACCAGGGCCGAAGAGTTCACCCAGGTTTCACCCTTCATGGAATAACCCGTGGGCGGCTGCATTCCGTAGAGCGGCATGCCCATGCGGTTCAGGGTTTGGACCAGGGGCAGAGCATTCTGAACGTCTGCGCTCGAGGCGCGCACGGCCGAGGCCACAAATTCCAGCGGAGTCTTGATCTTGGCGCGATAGGCAGCGGTGGCCCAAAACTCCGGCGAACGGAACATGGTGCGCAGGACCTCGCGTATGTCGCCATCTTTGCTGAGGAAAGTATCCGCCATGCGGTCGATCAGGCTTTGAGGCGGATTGTCGGAGACAAAACGCATCGCCAACTTCTTGGAGATGAATTTGGCCGTGGACGGATGGTGCGCCAGGATGTCCAGCATCTCCATGCCTTCGCTCTCGCCTTTTTCTTTGATCTCATGGCCAAGGATGTGCTTCTTGCCCGGCTCGTGGGCGCGCTCATTGTAGGTAAAATCACCGCCCCGCTGGGGCTGCTGAATGCTCCACCCGGTGAGCACTTTGGCCAGTTCGGTTACGTCCTTCTGCGTGTAGCCGCCATCCACGCCCAAGGTATGCAACTCCATGATCTCGCGCGCGTAATTCTCGTTCAAACCGCTGGGACGGTTTTTCTGGGCCTGCTGCTGGTTGTTGCTCTTGTTCTGATTGCCGCCCTGGTTGCCGTTCGGGAATCGGGGACGGCCAAAACCTCCGTTACCACGTTGCATTCCTTTGAATCCCTGCCGTCTCTGCGGACCGTATTTGGCCAGATCGGAATTAGGGCCAACGCTCTGCCAATTATCGAGATAGAACAGCATGGCCGGGCTCTTGGCGGTGGCCACCAGAAGATCCTTAAATTTACCCAGGGCATGAGGCCGGATCACATCCCTCTCATAAGCGGTGATCATGTAGCGGTCCGGGCCTTTGCCGATAAACACGTTGAAGTGGTTGAACCAGAAGTCGTTCATGACTTCATCAAGCTGGCGTTCGCTGTAGACTGCGCGCAATAACTTTGCCTGGGCCAATTCCCCGCCCACCACGGCTTGCGGATTCACGATAGCCTGAATGGTCTCAGTCTGCTGCGGTGTCATGCCCTCGACCATCTGCATCCCCTGGCCGCCCTTTAACGAGCGCCCCAGCGCCACTCGCTCTTCCGGGCTCATCTTGAGGATGTTTTTGTAGCGCTGGTCGGGCGGCAAGTCCAGCAACTGGACGGCATCGACGTCGGCATACATCTGGGCCTCGAGCCGCTTCTGCCTCTGCTTCTTCTGCTCCGGCGTCGCCTGGTCGTCAGCTTGCCCGTCCATCTTCATGTCGGGGCTGGCATCTTCTTTTTGTTGCTGCTTGTCCTGCTGTTGTTTTTGTTCGTAGGCCGCCATGCGCGATTCATAGATGGCGCGTTTTGCTGGATCGGAGGGCATGGACATCCGTCCGCTCTCCACTGCCTTCAGCACTTGGGGAGGTGGGAAATTCTCCACCATATCACTGGCGCTCATCTTCAGCGTGCGGAACGGGCTGAGGCGGGCTTCCGTGGCGCTGTCATCGATCTTTTCCGGATGGAGTTGCTCTTCGAACCACTTCTCCAGGCCGAGGCTGCGGACCTTTTCCGCATCGCCGGGCCGAGGCCCGAAGGTAAAGCGATTCAGAACATGCAGGATCCGTTTGTCATCGTCCATCTGCCCCGGAGCGTTGGCAGCGGCTAGTTTCTTGGATTTGTTTTTATCGGCCGCGAGCAATGCGGCTGTCGAGACCAAAACGGCTAATGTCAGCAGGATGAACAGCGTACGTGTGGCGCGCATAGGAATTCCAGACATCCTCTTCTACGGGGAATATTAACCCTTATCGGCAGAAAAGTTGTTGAAATTTAGGCAGTTACGAAAAATAGCTTCGCGCCCGGTTGACGCGCCGATTCAGCTCTGAAGTCAGATGATCGATGTCCCTGGGAGAGAGGTTACACGCAACGTCGGTGTCAATAAAAGGGTTTTTGGGCCGTTCGGCCTGGATGGTCCAGGGGCGAGGGGGCGTCATAAAATCAACAGCTTCCCGGCGAAGCTGTACCAGCAGGGCGTGGACAATTTCAGGATCAAGTTTCTCCGGCGCCAGCCTGCTGATCTGGGCCGCCGCCTCTCCCAGCGAATGCCTCTGCCGATAGGGGCGGTCGCTGAGCATGGCATCAAAAGTATCGGCAACGGCAACGATCTTCACCGGCAAGGGAACTTCATCACTGCGGAGGTGATCGGGGTAGCCTGACCCATCCGCACGTTCATGGTGGGAACGGACCACCTCGGGGATGTTCGGCCAGGGGAACTGTACGGTGGAGACGATCTGGTGGCCAATCACGGTGTGATCGGTCATCTCCCTGAATTCCAGGGGCTCCAGCGCAGAGGGCTTGCTGAAGATGCGCTTGTCCACGCTCACCTTGCCGATATCGTGCAGGTAGCCGGCGGAGCGCAGCTCGGTCAACTCTGAGGCGCTCAGCCCTATGGTCTCGGCGATGGCTGCGGCGTAGCGCCCTACACGCAAGGAATGTCCGCGCAGGTGTATGTTCTTTGCGTCGATGGTGGCTGCAAAGGCTTCCAGGGCTTCATCCCAGAATGAATGGACTGAGGCGATCAAGCGCAGGTTTTCCGCCGTTCGCTCCTGAAGCGACATCATGAGCTGGTGATTGTGGATGGCCAGGGCGATCAATGGGGCCAGATCCCCAACGAGTTTCAGCAGCTCTGTGGAATAGCCGGCGCCCTGCTCCCTTTCGCCGAGCATCAGCGCGCCCACCAGCTTTCCCCGCACCCTTAACGGCACCAGGTAACGAAACCATGCGCTGGAGAAATTTCCAGTAGAGCTCAGAAAGGTCTCACAGCGCTCCTGGCACAGCCTCTGCGGGTCCGATGCGCGGTTCAGGGCATGGACATGTTTCGGCAGCAGAGGAAAGACCGCAACCTTGGGGAACAGGACAAATCCTGCCGCAGCAATGGAGCTGAGCATTGCCGGTTTTTCCTGGAAGCGGAAGATCGCCCCGGAGTTCACGCGCGCAGCGGACATCACCAGTTCCAGGGCTGCGGTCGCCGTCTGCTGGAGATCGCGCTCGCCAGTAAGCACCGGTCCCAGGTCGGCAAGCACCTGAGAGGCAAGCAAAGGAGGAGTTGTGAAAGAGTCGGTCACAATTGACGCGAACTCCAGAGCGGATCAGGTTAACAGGTGGGTCATAAACCGGAAAGGGTGGGTACTTTTGTGATTAATAGCTAGGGAGCTGCTGGCTACTAGCTGCTAGTGTAGTGCGTTGCAAATAATGCAACTTATTATCGGTGCTTCTCCATAGCGAATTGAATGAAAATGCAGTACTTCGTGGCCTCGGCATGTGTTGCACTCTAATTGACGCACTACACTAGCCAGGCAATGAGCCCTTGGCACTTAGAAACTAACGTCTCACATTCTGGATAAAACAAAAACGCCCCTACAAGACGCACCACTCCAATCAATCGTCATTATTTTTAATTCCGATCAGCGACCATCAGCGCAAATCAGCGGTTAAATATCTTGGGTTTTCAATCAGTGGCCTCAGTGAAAATCAGTGGTAAAACTCTGGCCTTGCGGATCAGAAATGTTTCTGCAAATCTGAAAATCTTTCCACCTGGAGCAATCGGACGCCATTCGGGGCCGCACTTACCGTTTCATGTTCGAGGATCCAGGTGCTGTCGTGGGGAACAAAGACGGCATTGATGCCGGCGGCCAGTGCGGGGTTAATGTCTGATTTCGGGCTGTTGCCGACCATCCATGTGGCCTCCGGTGCAAGCTCGTATTTGGAGACAATGCTCTTGTAAATGGAAGCATTTTTTTCGGCTACAATCTCGACCGCCGCAAAATACTCTTTGAGCCCGGAGCGTTCCACCTTCGCGGCCTGCTCGGTAAAATTTCCTTTGGTCATCAGGATGAGCTGGTGCTTGCGCCCGCTCAGGTAGCTGAGTGTCCCTGGAACGCCTTCGATCAACTCAATCGGATACTGGGTAATGCGGTGGGCGAAGTTCCAGATGGTTTGGTGCAACTCCGGGGTCACGGGCTCCGTGGAAAGGCGTTCGAAGGTCTTGACCAGCGAGTGGGCAAAGCTGTGATAGCCGTAGCCATGCTCCAGAATTGTCTCTCGCTCCACCTGATTGATGACCGCGCGTACCTCCGGCTGGGTCATCTCCTGGTGGTTCAGGAATGACATAAAGTCGGCAATGGCCTGCTCAAAATAAATATTGTTTTGCCAGAGCGTGTCATCGGCGTCAATGAGCAGGACTTGCGGATCAATAGAGTGTTTAAGCGTCACGTTCTTAAGGTAAGTTCACAATTCTTGTTGGAGACTATTATTTTGCCACAATCAGGGAAGGTGCTGTTTTGCTAGACTTTACCCATGCTGAAATCAATTTACTACAGTGCAGCGGTAGCGATTCTGTTGGCGCTCTTTTCGGGTGAGGGCCTTCACGGGTTTCAGTATGAGCAGCCAGACAAAGTTTTGACTGGCCGCACCGATCGAGAGGTCCCGGCAAACCCTTCGGTCCATGATGACCCTCCAGTGAGTAGCAAGCCTCCGGGCTCTTATTTCGTTCCTTGCCCTTTTCAAAAGTCCATTAATGCCAATCTGAGTTCTGAACTCCGCAAATTTAAGAAAGTGCGGATGCCCTTCACCACGGCTGGGCTGACCTCGCAGGAACGCCAGATGGTCTTGAAGCTGGTTGAAGCGTCGCAATACCTGGAGAGCATCTATTGGCGGCAGGGTGATCCAGTGGGATTGGATCTGTACGTTCATCTTGCAACCTGCATCGACGACCGCCAGGCCAAGAACGTCCGGCGCTATATGATGATCAATGGCAGCCGGTATGATCTGCTGGCAGACAACAAGCCTTTTGTAGGCGATGATCTTTTTTCGCCTGGCCGCGCACTTTATCCCTCCGGGATGACTAAGGCAGAGATTGAAGCTTATGTTGCCAGGCACCCGGAAAAAAAGGCCGAGATTTTTAATCCCTTTACAGTGGTGGAAAGACAGGGCAATGAATTGGTAGGGATACCCTACCATGTCAAGTTCAGGCCATGGCTGGAGCCGGCGGCCAAGGCGCTGCGGCAGGCTGCCGATTTAAGTCCAGACAAAGCATTTGCAACCTTTCTTCGACTCCGAGCTGAAGCGCTGCTTACAGACGACTACTACAAGAGCGATCTTGCCTGGGTGGACTTGGAAAACCCGAAGTTCGACATTATCTTCGCCCCTTATGAGACATACCTTGATGATCTTCTAGGCGTGAAAACATCCTACGGCGCCGCAGTCATGGTCCGTAATGAAGCTGAGAGCCAAAAGCTGGCGAGCTACAAGCAGTATGTTGCGGACATCCAGGAGGCGCTCCCGCTTCCACCGGAAGATAAGCCCTCCAAAAAGGGCCATAGCACTCCCATGGAGGTCATGGACACGCCCTACCGTACCGGCGACCTGCGCCATGGCTACCAGGCAGTTGCCGATAATTTGCCGAACGACGCGCGCATCCACCAGGAAAAAGGGACTAAGAAGATTTTCTTCAAGAACTTTATGGACGCGCGCGTGAATTATGTGGTCCTGCCTATCGGCAAGCTCCTTATGCGTGAAGACCAGGCCCGATTGGCGTCCATGGAGGGATATCTGGCTGTGGTGCTCATGCATGAGATGGCGCACGAGCTGGGTCCCTCCTACGCCCGTACCAGTTCGGGGCAGAAGGACATTCGCGAGTCCATTGGACCCACTTTCAGCGGTTTGGAAGAGGCCAAAGCTGACGTTGTAGGTTTGTTTGGCCTGAATTGGCTTATGGAAAAAGGAGTTCTCCCCAAGCACCGCGCGCCTGAATACTATGCCTCGTACGTTGCCGGAATCTTTCGTACAGTGCGCTTCGGCGTGGCCGAGGCTCATGGGCGGGCTGAGATGATGGAGTTTAATTATCTCTCTGAGCAGGGAGCTATCAGCCGCGATCCCGAAACAGGTCGCTATATCATTGATTACGCCAAGATGCCTGGTGCGGTTGCCAGCCTTGCCAAAGAACTATTGGAGATAGAGGCTGCCGGAGACCGGAATCGCGCCGAAAATTGGTTTAAAAAGTATGATTCCATGCCATCTGAGCTAAAATCTGCATTACAGAACATCCATAGCGTGCCCGTGGATGTTGATCCCGTGAGCGCCATTAGAGAGAAGGTCCGATGACCAGAAGTACAGAAGAAGATTACGCTGCCAGCGAGCGGCGCAAGTTTGAACGCATTGATATTCCTTTTAGCTCGCAAGTGCTGGTGCTGGATACCAAGAGCAAGAAGGTTGGAGTGCTCCGGCAACTAGGGCGTGGTGGCTTCATGATGGAGCCGGAGAAGACCTACGTGAAAGACGGCAAGATCTATAAGTTCGTGATTCATGAGCCCCAGGAAGACATCCGGGTGCAGATCAATGCCCGGGTTCGCTATGCCGATCCTCGCTATGCCGGCTTCGAATTTGTCGATCTAGATGCGGATTCCGCGGTCGAGGTAGGAATTATCATCGGCAAATACTATGAGGCCAACCACGCGCGGTCATAGTTGTAGTTTGTTTTAATCCCGAGCGGAGCGAGATCGCTCTTTGGCCCTTTAAGCAACCTGCGCTTTTTTAGATCGTGGTTTGACTCTCATGCTGATATGAGCATCCAAGCTTAGCCGCGTTGCGTACTGCAGCAATTTTTCAATGCTCATTTTCGAAATTTTTCCATTGAGCAGGTTGCTGATATTAGGTTGATAGTCCGCTA
>DATMMY010000328.1:0-5849 GCA_035569515.1 Candidatus Solibacter sp.
CACCGCAAAGGACGCGAAGGCCGCAAAGGAAAACCAACACCTAACCACAAAGGAACACGAAGGGAAAACCCAAGGACACGAAGGAAAAGCAAGAAAATCATCGCAGCACGAGAAGAATTTGACGGATAGTAGTACAGAGGACACGAAGTCACACAGAGGTAGCGGAGAAGAGCACCAGGAATCTTCGCAGCTGAAAAAGACTTTCGGAAATAGTAATACAGGGGGGAAATGGCTCTTTTGGGCTGTTCCCCTTTTTTTGGCGATCAAAACATTGCAAGGATTCGGTTTTCAGATCGATGGAAATTCGATTTAGAGCCAGAAGCTAGTAGCCAGCAGCTTCCTACGACGTCTTATGAGAACCGTTTTTCCCGACGGCTTGTTTGACCAGCTTTGTCTTTACGGGCGCGAGGCGGGAGATCTCGAGCGGTGCGCGTCCTACGCTGTAGTAGTTGAGTCCGGCGCTTGCCATTTCTTCAGGGCTGTAGAGGTTACGTCCATCCAGCACAATGGGGTAGCTGAGGAGTTCCTTCAACCGGGCCAGATCGAGATTGGCAAACTCTTTCCATTCGGTCAGGATGATCAGGGCGTCTGCGCCTTTGGCGGCGGCATAGGCGTCGTCCGCATAGCCGATTCGGTCGCCCAAAACCGTTCTGGCGCGCTCCATGGCGGCGGGATCAAATGCGGTAATCTGGCATCCTTCTTCCAGAAGGCTCTTGATGATATGGATTGCGGGCGACTCGCGCACATCGTCAGTTCCATCTTTGAAGGCGAGGCCGAGCGCGGCAACGCGCTTATTTTTCAGGGTCCACAGAGCGGCCCGCACTTTCTTGATGAACCGTTGCCGTTGCTCTTCATTGATCTTGTTTACTTCATCGAGCAGCCGGAACTCGTAGCCGAACTCGCGGGCCACCGACCTGAAGGCCGACACATCCTTGGGGAAGCACGATCCGCCGTAGCCGATTCCCGCCCGCAAGAAGCCGCTACCGATGCGGCTATCGCTGCCAATTCCCTTGATTACCTCTTCGATGTCCGCGCCCACCGACTCGCAAATATCTGCAACAGCATTGATGAATGAGATCTTCATTGCCAGGAACGCGTTGGAGGCATGCTTAATGAGTTCCGCGCTCTGGGCGGAGGTCTCAATATAGAGAGGCATGGGCCTGGTGTTTTCAGGCCGGGGAACGGCGCTGGCCTCCTGCGCGTAACTTCCGTCGATCAGCGGCCCGTAGACCTGGCGCAGAACGCGGGCAGCGCGCTCGCTGTTGGCGCCAACAACAATGCGGTCGGGATAGAGAAAATCCGTGACCGCCGTGCCCTCGCGAAGAAATTCAGGATTGGAAACTACGTCAAACTCTTCTCCGCAGCTTCCGTTGAGGACCATGGCGCGCCGTATCCATTCATTGGTGTAGACGGGAACGGTGCTCTTTTCCACGATCACTTTGTAGCCGTTCGCAGACTGCGCGATGGCCCGGGCCACGGATTCCACATAAGAAAGATCGGCCTCGCCATTGGTGGAGCAGGGCGTGCCCACAGCGATAAAGATGACCAGAGACTCGCGGACGGCGTCGTCAATGGATGTTGAGAACGTGAGCTTGCTGTCGCGATGCCGGGAAAGGAGTTCTTGAAGGTAATCTTCGTGGATCAGGGTTCCACCGGAGTTCAAGGTTGCGATTTTTTCCAAATCGTTGTCGACGCAAACGACGGTGTGTCCCAATTCAGAAAGGCAAGCCGCAGCGACCAAGCCTACATAACCGGAACCGATCACCGAGATCCTCATTCAACCTCCAAGTTTTACTGTCCGGGAACCGCACCCTGATGGATTTCTCAGTATCCAAGAGAACTCAAGTGTAGTCAAACCCATATTGATCAAGGTACCAATTTTCCACCGGACATAGTCTAAGGTAACTGCCCCGGGAATTCGCGCGGTTACCGTCGGACCAAAATTTGAGAGCCCCTACGCGCTTTCGCTGAGGCGACAACCTTTTGTTAATGTGCGCCACAGCGGCCACCAACCTCACAGATCGAAGCAACCTACGAATCTTGCACGTTTCTAATCCAAGAAAGATGCCACAGATGCGTAGTCAAAGCGGTCAGAGTCAGCCATCGATAGATAGGGAGAAACCCCCGCCTTGCCAGGGCAATTCCCCCTGAATACCCCCTTTTCTGATGTATATTTTGCCAGACGTGATGTATCCTAAATAGCTGACTGCCCCTGATTTACGGCATTTCGGCCCATGTCCTTTCTGATCTCATGAAGTTTGCGCCGCTCGTTGATGATTGGAGCCCTCAAAGAAAGATGTGAAAACTGACTTGATCGTTCATCCGCTTTTCGCGGAAGCGAGTCATTTTCCCAACAAGAAGAAGCTGACTCCGCATGTCAAGGGCAGAGGGGGAATCCGGATCGTTACGGACGGCTCGGCTGAATCGAACGGGTTATCTCTTTAGTAACGGGTGATACCATAGGGGGCAGACTTGGATTGCTTCCTTGCTTGCGTAACACGGTTTAAAGTTGATGCAGAAATAATTTTCTTTTATGCAGCTCTCGCCAGCGACAGCGAGAAACTTTGGGCCGGCTCGCGGTGTTTAGGAGTGTAATGCCGAGATCCGGCAGCAAGATCTTAACTACGCCTGGCCGGTGTGAAAGGAATTGATGTTGATGAATTCGGCCCCAGGGCCCGTAACCATAAGCACTATCCTGATGCACCAACCGGAGTCTGCTTGATGCCGTTGAGTGAAACCAAAAAAGAACGCCAAATCGAGCAAAACGGCAGTCGGAGCATTGCAACTCCTCAGGAACACCATACAAGCTGGATCGAAACGGTGAACCGCCTGTGGTCACATCGCGTCAAGATCGCGATTTGGACGGCAGCAGGATTAGTCCTCTCGATAGCTCTCTCGTGGCTGATTGGCAAGTATGAAGCCACAACCCAACTGATGCCCCCCGATAGCAGTTCCTCCTCTTCGGGGCTGAATGCGCTGGCCCCGATCATTGGGAAAATGTCCGGCTCGGCGGGGGTCGCCGGGGACATGCTGGGCCTTGGCGACGTCATGAGCGGCGGCAAGAGTTCCGGCGCGCTTTTTACCAAGGTACTTGAGAGCCAGACGATACAGCAAAAGCTGATTGAGGATTTTGGCCTCATCAAGCACTACCACGTTTCTTATCTGGAGGACGCGCGCAAGAAGCTGACCTCCCGCACGACCATACTGGAAGACAAGAAGAGCAGCGTCCTTACCATCTCTGTCCGAGATAGAGACCGCGACCTGGCCCTCAAGCTGGCCACTGCCTACATTGCGGAGCTTGACCGAGTCATGACCAAAGTAGCCACTTCTGCGGCGGGGCGAGAACGCATTTTTCTGGAGCAGCGGCTGAGCGACGAGAAGAAAGTGCTGGAAGAATCAGAACGGCAATTTGGTAAATTCTCAAGCACTAACATGGCCCTGGATGTTCCTCAGCAAACCAAAGTCACTGTGGAGGCCGCAGCGAGGCTGCAGGGCGAGATGATTGATGCCCGGTCGCAACTTGAGGCACTCGAGCAGGTGTACGCTCCAGACAACATTCGCGTCAAAAGCCTTCGCGCCCGCATTGCCGCTCTCCAGCGCGATCTGGTGAAGATCAATTCAGGGCGCGCGACAACCGAGGCCGGCCAGGAACCCGCGAGCCCCTATCCTTCCGTCAAGAACCTGCCACTGATCGGGGCCAAGTGGAGCGACCTTTACCGCGACGCAAAAATCCATGAAACTGTCTTCGAACTGCTGACGCAACGATACGAGATGGCGAGGATACAGGAGGCCAAAGAAATTCCGACCATTAAGGTCCTTGATCCGCCTTCCGTTTCGCAACGGAGATTTCCCGACCCCGGACTTGTAATCATCGTAGGAACAATCATCAGCCTGCTTTTGGCGTGCCTGGGAGTTTGGTTGAAAGATCAATGGGCAAGATGGAACGAGGAGGATCCCCGGCGGATTCTTCTTTCACAGATATACGGCGGCGTGGTTCGGCCGTGGCGCGCCAACAGGCGTAATCAACAAGTTTCCAATTAGAAGCGCAGGGTATTCCGGCAGGAGGATATGGTGTCCGCTACCTCGAAAGTTATCCTGGAACAAGACACATTGCCCGAGGTGTCTCATCTCGCTATCCAACATCTGCAGCGGCAACAACATGGAAGCAGCACGAGTGTGGGCGTCGCTTTCGCCTTTTTTGATGCTCTGATCGTCTTGGGCTCGGGTGTTCTGGTCTATGTTCTGCGCGCAATGCTCCACGGTGTAACCGTTTTCACCATGCAACTGCCGCAACCCCGGTTACTGGGATTCCTTGTCTGCTATGCGATTCTGACAGTCACGTGCAATGCCGCCCAGAATCTTTACGCCGAAACCGCTTTGCACTCCGCGCACATTTCCCGGGTCAGGATTCTGAAGAGCTTTCTTATCTCCTCTCTGCTGACAGTGATGGTGGTTTTCCTGGCGCAAGAGAAGTCCCTGCCGCGATTGGCCTTTGGCGGCACGCTGTTTGTGAGCCTGATGGGGCTGGTCACGTTGCGTTATGCCATGCAGCGGCACAACCTGAAACGCATTGAGCGCGGAATCGGCACCCGCCATGTTCTGATCGTGGGAGCGGGACCGGTCGGGCAGGCATTCCAGCGGTACTTAGAAAGCCACATCTATCTGGGCAAGACCTTCTGCGGGTTCGTGGATCGCGCCCCTTGCGAGAACTGGCTGGGCGCCCCGGAGGATCTGTCGCGCATCCTGAAGGAAAACTTCATTGATGAGATTTATTTCACTCCAGGCAGCAGCCGGGACCTGGTGATGGACATTGCTCTGGAGGCGCGCCGCCAGCGGATCGGAGTGAACGTGGTACCCGATCTCTACGGCGGCCTGGCAATTGGCGCCACCATGAACTACATCGGCTCAGTACCGGTGCTGGAACTCAATCGCCAGCCCATTCCTGCCTTCGGGCTTTTTCTTAAGCGTGCCATGGACCTGGTGGTCACTGTGGCAACGCTGGCGCTGGCCGCCCCCATTATGCTGATTGCCGCCGCGGCCATCAAACTCGATTCCCAAGGCCCGATTTTGTACCGGGCCTGGCGTGTGGGACGCAAGGGCCGCAAGTTTCGTTGTTTTAAATTTCGCACCATGGTGGCCAATGCCGATGACTGCAAAGACAGCCTGAGGCACCTGAACGAACGCAATGGCGCTACCTTCAAGATCACCAATGACCCCCGGATCACGCGCGTTGGGCGTTTCCTGCGCAAATACAGCGTCGACGAGCTACCGCAGTTGCTGAACGTCCTGAAGGGCGATATGAGTATCGTGGGGCCCCGGCCGCATCCGGTGGACGACTTCCAACGCTACGACCTGGAACATCTGCGCCGCCTCGACGTTACGCCCGGTCTCACCTGTCTGTGGCAGGTCACCGCCCGGCACGACCCCTCATTCGAGAGAAATGTGCTGCTGGATCTGGAGTACATCGAGAACTGGAACATCTTCCTGGATGTGAAGATCCTGCTAAAGACGATCCCCGAAGTGCTTCGAGGGACTGGCCATTAACCATCGCACCCGGCATTCAAAACCACCAGAACACTTCACGACTCAGGGGCCAAAGCCCTGACATAAATCTGATCCGCACCAACTCTAAAATTTGATCTAATTATCTCGGGAATGAAATGCGTGCATTGATCACCGGAATAACCGGGCAAGATGGCTCGTATCTGGCGGAATTCCTGCTGGGAAAAGGATACGAGGTCTACGGCCTGGTGCGGCGAAGAAGCCTGGAAAAATACGATCGGATTGAATTCATCGTTCCCCGGCTGAAGTTTGTGGAAGGCGATCTCACCGACCAGAGCTCGCTGGAT
>DATMMY010000329.1:0-8304 GCA_035569515.1 Candidatus Solibacter sp.
CGATCCTGAGCCGTAGCGGGTATCAACGTATTGGTTCAGGATCTGGATGAATTCAGGGACAATGCGGTCGCCTTTCAGCGTAGTCATCAGGCGTCCATCGACAAAGACCGGCGCTTTGGGCTCTTCGAAAGTTCCCGGCAGGGAGATTCCGATGTTGGCATGTTTTGATTCTCCCGGACCATTCACTACGCAACCCATCACCGCAACTTTCAGCTCTTCCACGCCAGGATACTTCCCTTTCCACACCGGCATATTGGTACGGAGATACGACTGGATCTGCTCGGCCATCTCCTGGAAAAAGGTGCTGGTGGTGCGTCCACAGCCCGGACACGCGGTGACCTGGGGCGTGAAGCTGCGTATGCCCAACGATTGCAGGATCTGCTGTGCAACAATCACCTCTTCGTCCCGGCTTCCATTGGGCGCAGGGGTGAGCGAAACGCGGATGGTATCGCCAATGCCCTCTTGCAATAGGACAGCCAGCCCGGCGGCGCTCCCAACCACGCCCTTGGTTCCCATGCCGGCCTCGGTCAATCCCAGGTGAAGAGGGTAATCGCAACGGGAGGCGAGGCTTCGATAAACGTCGATCAGGTCTTGCACGCCACTGACTTTGGCGCTGAGAATGATGAAGTTGTGCGGCAGCCCAAACTGCTCGGCAATCTCCGCCGACCGAACGGCGCTGACCACCATGGCTTCCATGGTGACGTCACGGGCGTCCTGCGGATTACTGCTGCGGGAGTTCTCATCCATCAGGCGCGTGAGCAATTGCTGGTCCAGCGAACCCCAGTTCACGCCGATCCGCACCGGCTTTTGGTACTTGATGGCAACCTCGATCATCGCCAGGAAATTATTGTCGTCCTTGCGGCCAATGCTCATGTTGCCGGGATTGATCCGATACTTGGCCAGCGCCTGCGCACATTCCGGATAGCGCGTAAGCAGCAGGTGGCCGTTGTAGTGGAAGTCTCCAATAACGGGAACACGAATGTTGCGCTTCTCCAGCCCCTCGACAATCGCGGGAACGGCTTTGGCCGCCGCATCATTGTTGACCGTGACCCGCACCAGTTCGGAGCCCGCCTGGGCAAGCTGTGCCACTTGCTGAATAGTGCCAGGGATGTCCGCGGTGTCGGTATTGGTCATGGACTGCACCACCACAGGCGCACCACCACCCACGTGGACATTGCCGATCTTGACCTGAATTGTCTTCCTGCGCTGAATTTGTGCCATTCGTTCTAGTTTAACATTCCTGAAGAGCACCTTGAAAATAGAGAGGAACCGGTGAAAAGAAACCTGCAGGAGCGGGATTTTGGGGTTTTTACGCTTCGCATGATAGATTACAGCCAAATGAGGAGGGCAATTCATGTCAACAGCGGCGATCACTCATATCCGGATCGATGAAAGTGGAGTGGCGTGGATCGATAACACCCGTGTTAAAGTTATTGAGGTGGCCCTCGACAAGTTGGTTCACGGCTCCAGCCCAGAAGAGATTCACTTTCAATATCCTCATCTGTCTCTTGCCCAAGTTCACGCGGCCCTGGCCTACTACTATGATCACCAGTCTGAGTTAGATGCTGAGATTCAGAGGCGCTGGCATGAGGTGAACACTCTTGCATCAGAAACCGCTGATACGCCCTTGCGAAAGCGACTGCGAGAGCTGTCAAGCCAGCATTGAGTGGTTCGCTTCGAATTTACATCAAGCGAAAATTGCTTTTTCGTCATAACGAAACTTTCTCCATTTTTGTCATCCTGAGGCGCGCGCTTTTTGCGCCGAAGGACCTATGTATTGCGCGTGTTGCGAAGTAATTTCTTTGCTCGCCCAAACGCCATACCTGTCACCACAAGAAATCAATCGATTCGTAAGACAAATTCCGCAAGGAAAGACTTTGGCAGTGCATTCGGAATACATAGGTCCTTCGGCGCAAAGAACGCGCCTCCTAATGAACAAACTTTTAAGTGCAATAAAATCGATGGGCTTTAAAGCCGTCGAATGGGACAACGCATTCAGAAATTTGGGTAGAACGCCTTGGATCTGCATCTAAGTCCGAAGCATGGTCGGGGTTCCTCTCTCCGCGCCTTTCAGATGCGGTGTGCCCGACTTCTTCGGGGCGCTGCGCTCGGAATGACACTTTTTTTAAAAGTGCGCCTGATCCTCCCTACCTTGTTCATTTCCTCTTAACTCGCCATCGCGAGTCTTTTACTCAGGATGACAAAAGGGAGAAAAACGCGAATGCCCCAATAAATTACCCATTTACCAAATTACTCACTTACCAAATTTTATTGCTCCTTACCAAATTTTCAGATCGGGCTCCACCCATCCCTGCTTGGCTTCCGGAGAGTTTAGTTTTTCGCGGGAATAGAATTCGTAGATCATTTCTTTTCTGCTCAGTTCTGCCGTGACCCTCTTCACCGATTCCTGGAGGCAGAGCTTGCGATCAATGCGCTTTTCTACCTGGAGAAGCCAAAACCGGGTAAGCGTCTCGTTGTATCCGCGGGCGCCATGGTAGGAGATAAATCTGGCGAGAGTGGCGCGGAGTTTGTCCATGGCGGTATCAAAGCTGGCGCTATCAAAGCCGGCAGCATAAAGATAGGCCACCGCCACGGTGAGATGGTCCTTGTGGTGAAACTCGCTGGGCGCAAAGAGGCAGCGCTCCAGCCTGTCCACCAGCGTAAGAATTTCGGCATCGGTCATTTTCTCCCCTCCAAAGGAAACGCCCACCCCCATGGGAAGAGGTGAGCGCTGGACTTGCGGCACGGTCTGAACAAATAAAAGCCGCCGGAGCTTCCGGCGGCTTGAAATCTCATAGTAACGACTCGGACAACCCGCCGTCAACTAGAACGGATGCCCTGACCAGGTCTTGGCCACGTCGTTAAAGATGACCACAGCGGCAAACAAGACCAGGAAAACGAAGGCAGCTTGATAGACGCGCTCTTTCACTTGCTGCTTGATGTCGCGGCGCATGATGCCCTCAATGAGCAGCATCAGCATCAGTCCGCCATCAAGAATCGGGATGGGGAAAAGATTAAAAATGGCCAAATTAATGCTGATCAAAGCCATGACCGAGAACAGCGGAGTCCAGCCCTTCTGCCGCGCCGCTTCCCCGGAAATTCTGGCGATTCCGATGGGACCGCTGATCTGCTTCATCGACCTGCGTTGAATCATCTTGCCGACCAGCTCAAAAATGAGAAATGAGTTGCTCCTGCATTCCTCAACCGACTGGGCGAGGGCGGCTTTAAAAGGCAGCTTCTCAACCAGTCTCTCTTCGTCCGCTCCAATGCCGATACGATATTTTTTGTCTTCGCCGCTTGCGGATTGGGCGCTCACCGGCGTCAATTTGAACGTCATCTGCTGTCCATTGCGCAAAACGGTAACATCAATGGGGTCGCTCTTGGATTCCTGCAGCAGATCGGAAAACTGCGCCATGCTCTTTACCGGCTTCTGGTTCAGCGCCACCACCATGTCGCCGAGCTGGATACCGGCCTTTTCCGCTGGAAGACCCGCTTCTATCACTGCAACTCGTGCCGGCCCTTCCGGAACCATGCCCGTTTGGCCAATCTGGTCCGGCCCCACCGCCCGCGGATACATTTTTGTCGTAATCACCTGGTTGCCGCGCTGGAGCACCACGTCAACCTGCTGATCGGCGCTCATCATGGTCCGAATCATTACCTGCTCCCAGTTCGGGTTTTCAATGCCATCGACCTTGATGATTCTGTCGTCAGGACGGACCCCGGCCTTTTCCGCAGGCGAGCCGGCAACCACCCACGCTATCTGTGCAGGTTTCTTCAGAAAAGCAAAGTATTCGTGATGCACCATGTACACCACGGTCAGGACGACGACTGCCAGCAAAATATTCATCACCGGGCCGGCGATGGCGATCAGGAACCGCTGCCAGCGCGGATGACTCATGAACTCGCCGGGATCCCCCGTGCGGCTCTCCATGGGATTTTCGCCGGCCATCTTGACATAGCCGCCTAGTGGCAGCAGGCTGAGCCGGTAATCCGTATCGCCCCTCTTGAAACCCAGAAGGCGCTTGCCAAAACCCAGGCTAAACACCTCAACCCGGACACCGCAAAGCTTCGCCACGGCATAGTGCCCGAATTCGTGAACAAAAACGAGCACGCCTAAAACCAAAGCGAACGCTGCTATAGATATAAGTGCGGACATAATAGTAAGTCTTGGTATTTTAACCGCTATTGGCCGGTGTTACCAGCACCGCTCCAGAGCTGCTAAATGCTGAGCACCTGTGGAAGAACGGCTCTTTAGGGCCTGTCCTGAGTCCACACGAATGAGCGGCGACAAACACCAATCCTGGAACCGCTCTAGCGGGTCAATTGATGAGACAACTTCTGCCGGGCCAGCTCCCGCGCCTGAACATCAATGGAAAGAACCTCTTCTATAGATTCAGGATGGCGTTCTTTAGTTTCATGAATCGTTTGCGCAATGACCCTGGAAATATCGGAAAATCCGATCTCCCGGTCTAGAAAGGCGGCAACAGCCACTTCATCAGCGGCATTCAGCGCCACACTCTTTGCGCCTCCGGCTTCCGCAGCCTCGTAGGCCAGGCGCAGGCAGGGAAACTTGTCCATGTCAGGAGGGCAGAAGTCCAGCCTCTTCAAGTCCAGTACGTTAAAGCGCATGTTCGATGGAGCACGCTCGGGATACGTAAGCGCGTAAAGAATGGGCAGGCGCATGTCGGTGACGGAAAGCTGCGCCAGGATACTTCCGTCGTTGAACTCCACCATGGAATGAATCGTGGACTGAGGATGCACGATCACGCTGACCTGGCCGGGAGGAAGATTAAAAAGACGGCAGGCCTCAATCACCTCAAAACCCTTGTTCATCAAAGTGGCTGAATCAATGGTTATGCGCCGCCCCATTTTCCAGGTGGGATGGTTGAGCGCCTGCTCCACGGTAATTCTCTCGAATTCGGCTTTTGGCGTGTTGAGAAACGGACCTCCGCTGGCAGTCAGCCAAACCCGCTCGACTTCTTCCATCCGTCCGCCCCTCATGCACTGATGCACAGCGTTGTGCTCGCTATCAATGGGGAGCAGAGGCTTGCCCTGCCTGCGGGCCTCGCGGGTGATCAGCTCGCCTGCGGTCACCAGGCATTCCTTGTTGGCCAGTCCCACTTCCTTGCCGGCCCGCACGGCCTCATAAGTGGCCTTGAGTCCGGAGACACCCACAATCGCGCTGACTACGAAATCCACCTCCTGATGAGTGGCGACAGTAACCGTTCCAGGCTGGCCAAAAACTACCTCAACGTGGCCCAGACCTTCCGCCTTGAGCTGCCGGCTGGCGGTCTCCGCCTGCTGCTCTGACGCCAGGGAAAGCACTTTCGGCCGCCAGCGGCGGACCTGCTCCAGCGCAGCCTCAGTGTTCGATCCGGCGGCCAGAGTTAGCAGTTGAAAACGGTCAGGATGGGATTCGATGACACTGAGCGTGCTGCGGCCAATGGAACCCGTGGAGCCAAGAATGGCAATGCGCTTCATCTATGAAAGACGGATTTTTCCAGAAATCCAGTGAGATTTGCATAGTACCACACCGCTGGAATGGCAAAGAGCAGCGCATCAATGCGATCCAGCATGCCGCCGTGTCCCGGCAGCAAGGAGCCGGAGTCTTTGACTTGCGCCCCCCGTTTGATGGCGGACTCGAACAGATCCCCAAACTGCGTGGCGACGTTGGTTATGACGGCGAGGGAAAATATATGAGGTCCCGGCATCAATGATGGCGCGCGCCGCGAACCGCCGGGGAAGGCCCAATATGCGTCCTTGGAAGTGAGCCAGGAACTGCCGGACCCAGGGCTGCTAAACCAACCACTGATTTGCGGATAAAAATGGAAGAGCACAACGGCCGCAAGCACCGTCGCAATCAGCGAGGCAATTGAGCCCTCCCAGGTTTTGTTGGGACTCACAATGGGCGCAAGCTGGTGGCGTCCAATGGCCTTGCCAACGTAGTACGCCGCCGTGTCTCCGGCCCAGGAACAAAGCAGAATAAAAATCACCAGGAAACTTTGAATTTCGTCGTGGCGCATCACGATCAGCAGAGACAGTGGAGCAGCTATATAAAGCACACCGAAGGCCGAGGTTGCCGAGGCCGGCAGCGCCATCCGCAGGTCGCGGCGGAACACCACCGGAATTCCGAATGCCATCGAGAGGAGCAGGAGCACGGTCCAGCAGCGGAAGAGCCATGTGCTCCAGGTGAAGGATTCCAGCAGGTGCGGATCGTTGCTGATGAACACGCCGCCTATGACCAGGACCACCATGGCGTAGGTCATCCTGGGCAAAGGTTCAATTCCGGAGGCCCGGACAATGTCCAGATATTCGTGGAGGGTGAGCAGCGCAACCGCCGCAATCACCAGCGCAAACAGCCACAATGGGGCCTTAAAAACGGCGAGCAGCACCAGCGGAATCAACACTACTGCGGTAAGGACCCGTTTCATTTTTTGTGAGGTTTGTTCCCATTGGATTCTACCAGCCCGCCATAACGGCGTTCGCGCGTCTGGTAGTCGGCAATGGATTCCAGCAAGTGCGAGCCCCGGAAGTCAGGCCAGAGAGTGTCGGTGACGTAGATCTCGGCGTAGGCGGCCTGCCACAAAAGGAAATTGCTGAGCCGTAGTTCGCCGCTGGTGCGGATCACCAGGTCCAGCTCCGGCAGATTGTGGGTATAGAGATGCCGGTCAATGGTCTCCTCATCAATCTGCAGATGGTCGAGGCCTCCGTTGCTGGCAGCTACATCGACAATGGAGCGAAAGGCATCCACGATCTCCGAGCGGGAGCCGTAATTCAGCGCCAGGGTCATGACCATGCCGGTATTGCGTGCCGTCTCTTCTTTGGCCCAGGCCATGATTTCCTGAACTTCCGCGGGCAACTGTTGGTAACGCCCTATAAACGCCAGCCGGATATTGTTGCGATGCATCAGCGGCAGCTCATTCTTCAGGTACTGCTGCAGGAGCTTCATCAGGAAGCTGATCTCGGCCCGGGGACGGCGCTGGAAGTTTTCCGCCGAGAAAGCGTAGAGCGTCAGCGCCGGCAGGTGGATGCGGGCGGCTGTCTCCACCACATGACGCACCGCTTCAACGCCTTTCTTGTGCCCGGCGATGCGGGGCAGATGGCGGCGTTTGGCCCAACGGCCATTGCCATCCATGATGATGGCGATATGCTTGGGGAGCTGGTCAGGATCCAATTGGCTGAAAAGTTCAGCTTCCTTACGGTCCAGCCCTGCAGGAACAATAACGCGCAAACTTGGCCTCTCAATGGAGTAACGCTAGCACAGCAGCACCGCCCTTGCAATTTGCAAAGGAGCGGCGAAGCGCGGGGAAAACACGGGAAAATGCCGTGGCACAATGTTACTCCAAGTGCCGGGGAGAAGACGAATTGAGGGGAAGCACCGAGACATCGGCAGTGCGGAATTCACCACCGTCAGAGCCAAGATATAGTGCCGCAGGCACAACAGAGAGATCGAAAGGCATCATGCCAAGATGGGATTTGATGAGGAATTAAAAGTGGCTGTATAGCAGAATCTGTGGGTAAAAAAGGGCCGTGGAAAAGGCGCGTAGTGGAAAAGTCCAAAGGCGGGACTTTCCCACTACGCTTGGAAATCCCGCAAGAGCAGCGGGATTTCCACTTTTTCACCGCCCCGAGAACGGCGGGTTAACTTTCCGATTTCGCTCCCCTCAAAAACGAACAGCTGAACTCCAAACCGGATTAGTCTTTTGTTTGCGAAGACAAAGGCCTATCGGCAAGGAGATCAGCTATTCAATTACAGGTTAAGACCATCTTGAATCAAATACAACGTTATGTGGGCTTCGTGTACGCAGAAGTCTGGAGAGTCGTCCGACAACGCCACGACATGGTACAAGGGGTTGATCGAGCGGCGCACCGAGACGACGTTGTTGGCGGGCAACGGCGCCAGCCTGACCGAATTGGTTGGCACCGAGGGCGACCGTTATGCTCTGGTGGCCTCGTTTTCCAGCCAGTCGGCAAACGAACTGCCTCCGCCGCCGCCCGGCTATCAATATGAATCCCAAGAACTGAAAAAAGATTTTCAGCTCATTTGCCTCCGTTATGCCCATATCCTCATTAACCAGGGATATAATTTTCAGCGCTATGATCGTGGTGGCGTCATCGACTGACGGCGCGAGGCCCGGCGATTCGTGTCCGCGCCGCTTTCTAAGGTGCGCCATTGTGTACTCTTCTCTATTTGCGGTGGCTCGGACCCTTGGAGCATCTGCGGTACTGAAATCCCAACGCCCGGCAGGCTCTTCCAACTTGGATCCTCTGGCTTTACTTGAGCCATATAGGCCCAATGGATCG
>DATMMY010000330.1:0-16045 GCA_035569515.1 Candidatus Solibacter sp.
CTTAGCCCTAAGGCCTTGGCCTTGGCCTTTACAGCTTGCGGAAATAATCCTTCCCGCGGGAGCCATGGATCTGCCGGGGCTGAAGCCCGTTTGATTTTAAACGGCTTGCGGCACGAGTAAACTCATGCCCTGATACAAATCAACATCTGCTGACCGTTTCTTCCGCAAGCTGTTTAGCCCTTGGTTCTGCGAGACCTGGGACCAACCGTGCCTTATAACCATTTCTTTGGCGGCCAGTCTAATTCAGGGAACCCAGGGTGTTCAGGCTGCGTACTGTTCCTTAAGGGCATGGTTTCCGACCGGCGGATCGCCTGATCTTTCGATCTGCCGATCACCCTACTCTTCCATGCGAATGCTGATTGACATCTTCGGGCAGATGCTGCGCACCCTGTGGGCGCACAAGCTGCGTTCGTTTCTTACCATGTTTGGCATTGCCTGGGGCGTGGGTTCCTTGTTGTTGCTGGTGGGGCTGGGCGAGGGGTTTCGCTCGGGGAACCGGCGGCAACTGGAAACCATTGGCCGGGACATCATGTTTATTTTTCCCGGCCGGATTCCAGCGGTTGCGGGGCAGCACCAGGGCATGAAGCCCTATTTTCTTACCTATCGGGATTATCTTGATGTCCGCAAAGAAGCGAAGCTGGTGCGAACTGCATCTCCCGTCCTGCAGAGAGGCGACATTCGCGCGGTTAGCGATTTCGCTACCAGCAGCGGGCAGATCATAGGCATCGGTACCAACTTCAACGAAATCCGTTATCTGCCCATGGGCCAGGGACGATGGCTGAATGAAGGCGATCAGGAACAGCGGCGCAGCGTGGCTGTGATTGGCTCGCAAATGATGCACAATCTCTTTCCCGGAAGGCCCGCCATTGGCAGCACCATCCTGCTGAACGGAATCAGGTTCCAGGTGGTCGGAATACTGGCAAGCGTGGGCAGAGATGAGAACAACTCCACCAACTTCCGCGTGTACATCCCTTTCAGTACCATGCGCCTCTTCTTCCCGTTGAAAAATGCCGATACGCCCGAGGACATTTCGCTGATCAACTTCCAGCCGGTCAGCCGGGAGCAGCACGATGCGGCGTTCGAAGAGGTCCACCGGATCATCGCCCGCAACCATGGCTTTGACTACCACAATAAAGAGGCCTTTGAGCAGTGGGACACGATCCAAAGCGAGCAGATGGTAGGCAAGATCTTTGACGCCATGGACACGTTTCTGGGCGCTGTAGGCCTGGTCACGTTAGCGTTGGGGGCCATTGGAATCATCAATATCATGCTGGTTTCGGTGACCGAGCGCACCAAGGAAATTGGGCTGATGAAGGCCGTGGGCGCCACCAATCGCAGCATTCTGATGCAATTTTTCTTTGAAGGAGCATTCCTCACGCTGATGAGTGGAGGGCTGGGAATCGCCGCTGCAGCAGGATTCATGGCGGCGCTCGGTACTCTACCGTCGCCTCCGGGATTTGATACGCCCCATCTGGTGCCCATGTCGGCGGCCGTGGCGGTGGTCTCGCTTTCGATTGCGGGCATTGTGGCCGGTCTTTATCCGGCGCACAAGGCCGCCATGCTGCCGCCGGTTGAGGCGCTCAGGAAAGAGCAGTGATATGGTTCGAGATCTCTTAGGACAGGCATATCAGGCCATGCGTTTCAGCCGCCGGCGTACGGCGCTCACGATGCTGGGCATGGCGTGGGGCATTGCCACAGTTGTCCTGCTGATGGCCTATGGAGCCGGATTTGGGCGCGCGGTCCACAATATTTTTTCCAACTTCGGAATGCAGATCATGGGCATCTTTCCCGGACGGACTTCACTGCAGGCCGGCGGAGCCAAGGCAGGAACGGAGATCCGCTTCACCCTGGATGATGTTGAGCATATTCGGAACCTGGTGCCGCTGGTCCGCCATATCAGCCCTTCGGCGGGAATAACCACCACCATCCAGCATGAGAATCGCTCGTATCAGCTCCCTGTTGAGGGCTTTACCGCGGAGGGCCAGCAGATTCGCGCATTGAAAATTGAGTCTGGCCGCTTATTCACCGATCAGGACGAGATGCAGCGGGCCCGAGTGGCGGTAATTGCCTCTGAGGCCAAGGCCAAGTTATTTTCCGGACAGTTTGCCGTGGGTGACAGCATACGCATCAATGGCATTAGCTTTCAGGTGATCGGCGTGCTGGCAGCCAAGATGCAGGAAGGTGATGATGACATCAACCGCGTCATCTATATCCCCTTCAGCAGCATTGGCGACCTGAAAGACACACGCTACCTCGATGGCATCTGGGTTGATTACGAAGGCATGGAGTACGAAAAGATTGAAAACAATATTCGCGCGGTAGTTGCCGGCTTTCACGGATTCAATCCTGCCGACCATCGGGCGATCTTCGTCTTCAACGCCATGAGGCAAGTGAATACGTTTGAAATCATCACCCTGGGGCTGCAGGTACTCCTCACGTTCATCGGTACTCTCACCCTGGGTATCGGCGGCGTCGGTTTAATGAACATCATGCTGGTCTCAGTGACCCAGCGGACGCGCGAGATCGGCATTGAAAAAGCTCTGGGAGCACGCAGGCGCGACATCCTGCTGCAGTTCATGGCCGAGGCCCTGGCCATTACCTTTGCCGGCGGTGTATTGGGAATCCTGCTTGCCTACGCCATCTCATGGGGAGCGGGCTCGCTCACCCTCTACAGCGCCATGGCCCACAATGCCGAGGCAGGCGATATTCGCCTGATCATCTCTCCAGTCAATTTGCTGGTCTCCACCACAATTCTGGCATTAGTAGGGATCGTGAGCGGCATGCTTCCTGCCATCAAAGCCGCCCGGCTGGATCCGATTGAGGCCCTGAGATACGAGTAGATGCGAACTTTTTTCGGGCGCCCGGGACCTCTTAGGCTAATTTTGAACACCTTCGGCATGAATAAACTTTTTCCTTCGGCTCGCTACGCTCACCTCCAGGGCGCTCGCGCCTTGTTCGAATACGAGCCAGGAGTCTTCAGCCATGACCGGTCATCGGTCTAGGGCCGAGCCGGCCTGGTGAAGCCCACAATGTTCTCCCACTCGCTGGCGTCGGACCGTGCGACGACGGCCACGACGGGTTCGGTGTCGCTGATATTGAAGACTTCGTGCGGCACACCGGGCTCGATGAAGATGAAATCGCCGGCCTGGTTTTCAAGGGTGTGCTCAAGCGCCGGGCCATATTCATGCCGCACGCGGCCCGCGAGAATGTAGAGCATGACTTCAAAGTCCACGTGGATATGCGCCGCCGCGACGCCACCGGGCGGGATTGTAGCGACGTTCATCGACAGCTTCTTCGCTCCGACATTCTTTGCCGACAGGCCGGACTTATAGTGAATGCCATTCCAGCCGCGCACGTTGCCGCCGCCTCGGATCGTGAGGATTCCATCAGAGCCTTCCACTGTGCCAAGTTCTTTTTTGTTGTCCATGTGACTATGTTCCTGGTTTTGCTATTCGTGGTTTTGCTATCAGATCATTACCGGCTGCGTCGATTTTCAACTACTGAGGCTGAGCGCCCTTTTGCGCGGCTTCCAGCGCTTGCCTTAAGTCAGGGTGTTCGGCAAGAACTTCAATCATGGATTCACGCCCAAGGTTCTCGCCCCATTTCCTGCCTTCTTCCTGCATCTCACCCATCATCTGAGGAAGCACAGAGATTGCTTTTTGCCCAAGGGGCGTCTCATAAAACTTTAACAAGCCTTTGATTTCTTCATGAGAAAAGTACTTATCGTAAGTGGGAACGACCATGTCCAGCAGATGTTGAGTTCCAGCTTTGGACCGGAATTTCTCAAAAAAGAGGTCAATTAATTTTGCCCGGTACTCTCCAGGCGGAAGCGAATTGGCCAGCATGGGCTTGATGCTTTGCTGCATTCCATCCATCGTTTGCGCGACGAGCGCCTTGACTCCCGTCAAATCCAGCAGCCGGCGGATGTCAGCTTCCTTGGCGGAATCAATCTTTAATTGTCCCGCAGGCGCAGCCTGCTGCTGACTGGTCTGTTGCCCGGAGGGAGCTTGCGAATGGCTCTGGGCTTGGATGGACACTACGCTCAAAAAGAACAAACACAGAACAGCGGCACAAATCTTCATCAGGCCTCCCGGCATTTGACGAGACGATTTTACCTGATTCCTATCCCACTTCGAACCGCCAGCACCGCGAGAGCAAACGCAAGGTCCCTCGTCGCAAAAAACGCTCCTCGGGATGACGAATTGATTTTTGGAGGATGCCTTTCGGCAGATATCAATTTTTTCGGCGAAGGCTCTTGGGCTTGTCACTTCGGTCTGGGGCGGGCTCTCTGAAATACCACGTCCCTCAAGTGTGTCGTAATGGTTAAGATTTTCTTGTCCGCTCGGGAGGTAAAACTCTACATCCCGTTGCGCCGACTGTCCCTCTGGAATGGTGTGTCCAGGTATCTGCGCGCTTCGTCGAGAGCTCCTTGAGTGTTGTCGTTCGTCTGGATCGCCTGGCGGTATTCGTTTACGGCGCGATCGCGCTGGCCGGTTATGTCAAAAATCTTGCCTAGTCCTATGTGGCTCCAGACTTCCGTCCAGCGGGGCTCATCGTCGCCATTGAGCGACTCGCGGTATTCGTTGGCTGCGGATTGATAATTCCTTTGCAGATAGAAGACCTCGGCGATGCGATAGTGGGCCAGGGAGCTGTTCTTGTTTACGTCCAGCGCCTTGTTGAACTCGCTCAAAGCTTCCGACAGGTTTCCCGCCGCAGTCAGCTCCTGCCCGCGACGAATCGCTACCCGGGTGCGCAGGTCGGGAGAATTTTTCAATACCCAGTTATTCGGGTCGAGGACCAGCCGGCGCGGCTTGCCGAAAGTTTCTACCGAGAAGGACGATTCGGTTCCTTTTACCTCGATCCGCTTCATCTCGCTCTGCCCGTCGGTATCCACCTTAAGCTCCAGCGGCATGCTGAACAGATCAAGATCCTGGCTGATCTGCCCCACAATGCGGAAACCCTTCTTCACGCGGAAGGTGGTGTACTTGATCTTGAATTCGGGAGCGCCCGTGCCATCCACCCACTGGGAGAAAAAGGCAGTCAGCTTCTCGCCATAGTTCTTTTCCGCGATGGACTGGAGATCACCCACCCTGGCCGGCTTTCCCGCAAAGGTGGCCATGAACTGGTCCATAGTCTTGTTGTAGGCGGCCTCGCCAATGACCCAGCGCAGCATGTGAAAGATCATGCCGCCCTTGTCGGTCACCAGGGATTGAAACTGAGGAGAGAAGATATCGAGCTTGGTGATACTGCCCAGCGGCACGGTGTCATAGGCCAGTGCGCCTACCGCCATGTCTTTGGTCGCATCTTCATATGCCTGCTGTCCGGCGATATTTTGCACAAAGCGCATCTCCGAATCGCGCGACCCGCCATCCACCAACCACAGGTCGTCTTTGGCGGCGGCGCTCACGGAGACGCCCCACCACTGGTGGGCGATGGTATCGGCCAGCAACCGGTAATTGGTCTTGTCGGTAATGTCGCGCGTGGCTACAGCGGCAATCTCCGGGGCCCACCATGCCGGTACTGTGTCATCCGGCAGCTCAACCAGGTTGAGCCGGGTGCCGGGCATGGGACCATAAATGCTGGCGAAGAATTCAAGGGCCTTGGCCGACTGGTCCGCATACGCGGGACCGAGTTTCAGCTTGTCGTTTCGCAGATAGACATGCACGTTGCCGTTGGGAGTATCAAAAAACGGACCGGCAATGACGGTTCCAGGAAAGCTCGGCTTTTGCCAGGTGAACGTTGCCGTAGTCTTGCCCCCGGCCGTACGCGCAGCAGTGGAGGGCGCGCCGCTGCCAATGAGCACCGTGCCGGCCGGCGCAGTGATGTTGATGGTGGAGGTGAAGCGGTCCAAACCATAATTGGTGACGGGGAACCAGCGTCCGGGATAAAGCAGGTAAGTCACGTCCTCGCCAATGTAAGCCAGCTTCAGCCCTTCCACGGGACTATCATCTGCGCTGGCCAGATTGCCTTCATAGTCAAAGGCGAGCGTCGTGGTGGTGCCCTTGGTCAAGCCCGCAGGAAACACCACGCGAACGGCATTGTCTTGAGAGATACGCTCGGCGGTAAGGACCTTCCCTTTTTCGTCGACGACGCGGGTGGGCCGCAGGCCATTGTTCAATTCGAAGGTGGCAAAATTCACGTCGTCCAGGGCCGTGAACTTGACCTTGGCATGCGCAATCAAGTGGTGGGTCTTGGGAATAATCTCTGCGTCAATTAAGTAGTCCTGCGCTTTAATTCGGGAGCGCTCCGCGCTCAGCGCAGGCAGGGCCAGAGAGAAGATCAACGCGAACAAGAGGTAAGCACGCCGAATGGGCCGTCGTGCAATAGGCATGAAATTACTCCAACTCTGCTTGCGATACATTTTAGATGCTTTATTGTGTCAAAAAAGATGCGTTTGTACCAATGTTAAGGAGTATTTACAAATCTTTGGGGGGATTACACAGGCCGCCTGACGTCCAATACGGCCAGAATCTCCCGAGATGCGCGCAGAGCAGGTAGTTCAGCATCTTGGCTGTCCCGAAGCAGCGCCTGCACCTGGCCCAGACCTGCAATCATCTGGCGGCGTGGTTCGTCATCGGGAATAATAGCCCTCAACTCCTGAAACACCCTGTCCGGGGTAAAGTTGTGCTGGATCAGCTCCGTGACAACTTTGCGGCCGGCAATCAGGTTCGGCATGGCAAAGATATCGAGCTTCACCAGCCTCCTTCCCATGATCCAGGTGAGAGGCGCCAGCCGATAGACCACCACAAACGGAGTTCCTGCCAGCGCCGCCTCCACTGTTGCCGTGCCGCTGGCCACCACTGCGGCGCGGGCATGTCGCAACGTGGCACGGGAGTTATCGGTAAACTTCACCGGGACCGGCGGCCCCAGATCGGTAACTTGCCGGCGCAGCCATTCGTGGTTGAGCGTGGAGGCCACGGGCAGAAGAAATTCGTATGCCTCTCCCAGCCTTCCTGCGGCTCGCACCATGGCGGGCAGGTTCATTCTTACCTCTTTGCGCCGGCTGCCGGGCAGCAGCGCAATCCACTCTTTAGCAGGATCAAGCTGGCATTGCCGGGCGAAATCCGCGCGCGAGACTTGAGGTTCCGGCGTATACGCAAGAGGATGTCCGACGTAAGAGACATCCACTCCATGATTGCGATAGAACTCCCGCTCGAACGGAAAGATGACGATCATCTTGCGAATGTATTTCTGGATTTGCCTGACCCGGCCTGTCCGCCATGCCCATATCTGGGGACTCACAAAATAAAAAACTGGGATGTTCAGGCCGTGCAGGGCCCGTGCCAGACGCAAATTAAATTCCGGGAAATCAATCAATACGGCAGCCGATGGCCTTCGCCGCGCCGCTTCCGCCACCATGCCCCGGTACTTGCGATAGATGCCGGGCAGATGGGTGACAACCTCAGCCAGTCCCACGACCGCTACGTCTTTGGCCTCGACCAGAAGTTCGCATCCTGCGGCCTGCATCTTTTCGCCGCCCATGCCGAAAAAGTTTGCCGAGGGCACAAGCTGCTTTAGAGAGCCGATAAGCTGGGCGCCATAGGTGTCGCCGGAGGCCTCCCCGGCGGAGAGCAGAAAAGAAATAGAGCGATTTTCTTGGGGATCTATGCTATTTCTCCTGCTCCAGCAGAAAACAAATTGAAAATTTCAAATTCGAAATTTCAAATTCTTCGGTTTAGTCGTCAGCGCTAACCTGGGGAACGCCAAGCTCCTGGTCTTTGTATTGAAGCTGGTAGAGCTTCCAGTATATGCCGCGACTGGCCAGCAATGACTGGTGGTTCCCGATCTCCCGCACCTGGCCTTTGTGCATCACGATGATCTTGTCCGCGCGCTGAATGGTCGAAAGACGGTGAGCAATGATTACCGAGGTGCGGCCCTCCACCAAGTGAGTGAGCGCGTCGCGCACGCGCAACTCGGTCTCTGTATCTACGCTGGAGGTGGCTTCATCCAGGACCAGGATCTTGGGATCGTGGGCCAGCGCCCGCGCAAATGAGATGAGCTGTTTTTGCCCTGTGCTGAGAGTGCTGCCGCGTTCCAGCACCGGTTCCCGGAACCCCTGGGGCAGCCCGCGAATGAAGTCCGCCACATTCACGCTTTCGGCTGCCGCTTCCACCTGCTCGTCGGTGATCCAGCTTGAGCCCAAGCGGATGTTCTTCTCAATGGTGCCGCTGAAGAGAAATGGGTCCTGCAAAACCACGCCGAAGCGGCGGCGCAATTCCTGCAAATCCATCTGGCGGATGTCCACACCATCAATTCGAATCGCGCCCCGCTGGATGTCATAGAAGCGCATCAGCAGAGAGATGATGGTCGTTTTGCCGGCTCCGGTATGGCCGACAATCGCAACCGTCTCTCCCGGTTCAATCACGAACGAGACGTCCCGCAGAATCCAATCGTAGCCGGAAGAGTCGCCGTTGGTCTCTGCCAGGCCCAGACTTTCAGAACCGTGATTCTCAGAGGCATGCTTCTCAGAAGCATGGCTCGCAGTCATCACAGCGGCGCGCGCCTGAGTACCGTTGGTGCTTTCGGTCTCCAGCTTGCGGTAGGCGAACCATACACGATCAAACTCCACTCGTCCTCTTCCTTCCGCCTTCACAGGATGAGCGGGAGAAACAACTTCCGCAGGACTATCGAGCAGCTTGAAGACGCGCTCGGCGGAGGCCATGGCAGACTGGAGAATGTTGTACTTGTCGCTGAGGTCCATGATCGGACGGAAAAACCTTTGCGCATACTGCATGAAGGCCACCAGGATGCCCAGCGTGACCGTACCCCAGATGACCCGCACTCCGCCAAACCAGAACACCGCCGCTATGGCGATGGTCGAGAGGATCTCCACCACCGGGTAATAAAGCGCATGGGCCATGATGGCGTCTTTCCATGCGTCCATGTTCTGGGAATTGACCTTTTCAAACCTCTTGTAAGCACGCTTCTCGCGGTTAAAGAGCTGGAGCACCACAATGCCGGTCACATGCTCCTGCAGGAACGAATTGATGTGGGCAATGGCCACCCGCACGCGACGGTAAGAGTCGCGCACCACTTTGCGGAAGATCATGGTGGCCCAGAAGATGACCGGGAGCACGGCAAAGGCAATCAGCGCCAGCCACCACTTCATCTGCAGCATGATGATGATGATTCCGGCCAAAAGGAAAACGTCTTCAAAGATAGCGATCACCCCGGCCGTGAACATCTCGTTCAGCGCATCCACGTCACTGGTGACCCGGGTGACCAGGCGGCCCACGGGATTCTTGTCGAAGAAACCGATGTGCATCCGCTGCAGGTGACGGAAAATCTGGCTGCGCAGGTCAAACATTACTTTCTGCCCGGTCCACTGCATCATGTAATTCTGCACAAATTCGAGCACAAAGCTGATGATCAGAGCGCCCACGTAGAGAGCCGCAAGCTGGCCCAGCCCGGCCCCCGCATCGCGACTGAGCCACGCATCCAGCAAGCCGCGAGAGCTTTCAGTGCGAATGAGATACCTATCAATAGCAACTTTGATGAGATACGGCCCCATCACGTCCGCAGCGGCCTTGAGGACGATGGCAACCAGCGCCCCCACCACCTGCCACTTGTAAGGGCGCAGATAGCCGATCAGCCGCTTCATCAGGCGGCCGTCATACGCTTTACCGAGTACCTCTTCTTCCTGCATTGCAAAAATTCCTGAGAACTATTGTATAAGCAAGGTGCTCTCTTGCGTGGTTGCCATCTAATATGAAACGACGCCTTTGTGACTCGATTGTTATTGATTGGGCAGTCGTTAATTAGGCAGTCGTTAATTGGACAGTCGTTAATTAGACAGTCCACCCAGCGCCTTGTACAAAGATATTATTCCCACATATACATCTCTCTCCGCTTCCGCCACGCCATCTTCGGCCTGCAATTGGGTGCGCTCCGCATCCAGCAGGGAGAGGAAGTCAATGACTCCTTCCCGGTAGCGCAGGCGCGCAATATCGGCAGCCCGCTTGCTTTCGCGGGCCTGATCATTGAGCTTGACGAGCCGCGCCTGCTGCGCATGATAATTTGCCAGCGAGTTTTCGGTTTCCTCTAGGGCCCTGAGCACGGTTTCTTCATAGAACGCCAGCGACTCGTCCGTGGCTGCGCTTGAGCCGCGCACACGCGCGCGGGCCCTTCCCAGGTCAAATGCAGACCACGAAATACCCGGTGATACTGACCAGGCCGCCGACTCGGGAGCAAAGAAGAGGTTGCCACGTCCAGCCAGAAAACCTACGAATCCGGAAACGCTGACTTTCGGGAACAAGCTTGCAACGGCCACGCCCTGCAGTTCGGTTGAGGCAGCCAGCCTGCGTTCGGCGGCGCGCACATCGGGCCGGCGTTGCAGCAGCTCTCCGGGATCGCCAATCGGCAGGGCCCGGGCAATCGCCGGATAGGTGCGGGGCGAGAGATCTTCTTTGAGTTCTCCGGGCCGCACTCCAGTCAGGACCGAAACGCGGTATGTTGCACGGGATGCCTCAAATTGAAGAGAAGGAATGGTTGCCTCTGTGGCCGCTACTCGCGCGGCCGCGCTGGCGACGTCCTGCTCTTCACCAACGCCGGCGTCACGGCGCAATTGCGTGAGGCGCAGGGTTTCGCGCTGGTTTCCCAGGCTTCTCTCGGCGACGGCCAGCCGCCACTGCGCCCCTCTCAGTTCAAAGTAATTACGGGCCAGCTCACCAACCACGCTGACCTGAACATCGCGAAGGTCCGAGGCAAATGCCTGCGTTTCGGCCCGGCTTGCTGCAATGCCATGACTCACCCGGCCGAACAGATCCAGCTCCCAAAAAGCGTCAAAGCCCGCAGTAAAGGTATTGATGGTGCGCCGCTGGTCTGAGAAGCCCGGAATCTGCTGTTTGCTGTACTGGTAGGAGGCAGTGGCCGGAACAGTCGGGTAGCGGTCCAGCTTTCTTTCGTCGTAGATGGCACGGGACTCGGCCAGCCTGGCGCGTGCAATCCGGATGTTGTTGTTCGCTGCCAGCGTCCGGTCTACAAGGGAATCGAGTACAGGATCCTCAAATTGCTTCCACCACTGCGTGTTGAACGGCGCCTCGCTCACCAACTGCGGGTCGGCGGCATGGTACTTGACCGCGGGGGACTGGGGTGCCTTGTAATGCGGCCCCACCGCGCATCCCATTAACAGCAGAAGCAGGAACGAAGCGGCGATTGCTTGAGTGAAACCAATTTTCACGTTCATACCTCCTCGGAAGTTGCAGGCGAGAGACTTGCAATCGCTGCGGATCGCTTGCCCTGACGGGCCTCGACGATTTTCTGGATCACCACGTAGAAAACTGGAGTCAGTATCAGTCCAAACGCCGTTACGCCCAGCATTCCGAAGAAAACCGCGATGCCGATCGCCTGGCGCATCTCCGATCCCGCGCCGGACGAAAGCACCAATGGAACCACACCCATGGTGAAGGCCAGCGACGTCATGAGAATGGGCCGCAGGCGAAGACGGCATGCCTCCAGCACGGCGTCCATTATTCCAACGCCCTCCAGTTGCTTTTCCCGGGCAAATTCCACGATCAGAATTGCGTTCTTGCAGGCCAGCCCGACAAGAACAATCAAGCTGATTTGCGTGAATACATTGTTGTCGCCATGGAGGAGCCACACGCCGGCTATGGCTGAAAACAAAGTCATGGGAACAATCAGGATCACCACCAGCGGCAGCGACCAGCTTTCATATTGCGCGGCCAGAACCAGGTACACGAGGAACACTGAGAGTGGAAAGATGTAAACCATCGTGTTACCGGCAAGAATTTTCTGATACGTGAGCTCCGTCCATTCGAACTTCATGCCATTGGGCAGCTGGTCAGTCAGCAACGAAGCTATCGCAGCCTCGCCCTGGCCGGAGCTGTAACCCGGCGCGGGCGCGCCGTTGATTTCAGCGGCAGGAAAGCCGTTGTAATGCATCACACGGTCCGGTCCATAGCTTGGCTGTACGGTCACCACTGAACCCAGCGGAATCATTTCGCCGGAAACATTTCTGGTTTTCAGGCGAACAATATCTTCCGGATGCAATCGATAAGGCGACTCGGCCTGCACGTTGACCTGGTAGGTACGGCCAAATTTGTTGAAATCGTTAGCATAGAGCGAGCCGAGATACACCTGCATAGTGTCAAAAATGTCGTTCAGCGGAATGCCATACGTCTTGGCCTTTTCGCGATCCACGTGCGAATCAATCTGAGGAACATTGATATCGAAGCTGGAGAACAGGCCTGTCAGGGCGGGCGTTTGACGGCCTTTGCCCAGAGCGGTGTTCGTCTCGCGATATAGCGATTCCAGGCCAGCGCCGTTCCGGTCCTCCAGGTAAAGCTTGAATCCGGCAACCGTGCCCACGCCCTGCACCGGGGGCGGCGGAAAGGTGGCGATGAAAGCTTCCTGAATCGCACCAAACTGCTGGTTCAGATTGCCCGCAATGGCGTTAGCGGAGAGCTCCGAAGAACGGCGCTCCTCGAATGGCTTGAGCGTAACAAAGACGATGCCTGAGTTGGGACTATTGGTAAAGCCGTTGATCGACAAGCCGGGGAATGCAACCGCGTTTTGCACGCCCGGATGCTTAAGCGCAATCGCCGACATCTTGCGAATGACATCCTCAGTCCGGTCCAGCGTTGCGCCGTTGGGCAACTGGGCAAGGGAGACCAGATACTGTTTGTCCTGGGTAGGTACAAAGCCTGTGGGCACGCGCAAGAAGCCTACCCCGGTTGCGACGACCAGCAGCGCGTAGACTGCCAGCGCGATCACGCTCGACCGCAATGTATGCTTCACCGCTTTGCCGTATCCGCCTGAAGCCCAGCCAAAGAAACGGTTAAACGGTTTGAAGAACCAGCCGAAAGCGAAGTCGAGGGCCCGGGTCAGCCGGTCTTTCTTAGCTCCCCGTGGCTGCAAGAGCAACGCCGCAAGCGCGGGGCTGAGGGTCAACGAATTGAATGCCGAGATCAATGTGGAAATGGCGATGGTGAGGGCGAATTGCTTGTAGAACTCTCCCGAAAGCCCTTTGATAAAGGCCGTGGGGATAAAGACGGCGGAAAGAACCAGGGCAATCGCAATAATGGGCCCGCTCACTTCTTCCATGGCGCGCTCGGTCGCTTCCCTGGGTTGCAGGCCGGACTCAATGTGGCGCTCCACATTTTCCACCACCACAATTGCGTCGTCCACGACAATTCCTATTGCCAGTACAAGTCCGAATAAAGAAAGCGTATTGAGGGAGAAGCCGAGCGCCAGCATGATGGAAAACGTTCCCACCAGCGACACGGGAAGGGCCAACAGCGGAATAAGCGAGGCCCGCCAGGTCTGCAGAAAGATCAGCACCACCAGGGCCACCAGCAGCAGCGCCTCTGCAAAAGTGTGGCTGACAGACTCGATCGACTGGCGCACGAAAACCGTGGGATCGTAGGGAAAACTGTATTCCACGCCTTGGGGAAATGACTTCTTGAGGCGCGCCATGGTGTCTCGGACCTCCTGCGAGGTCTGCAGGGCGTTCGAGCCGGGACGCTGAGATATGGGAATTGCGACGGCAGATTTGTTATCGAGCAGACTGCGCAGCGCGTAACTGCTGGAGCCGAGTTCCACCCGCGCAACATCGCCGACGCGGGTAATCTGGCCGTTCGGTCCGGCACGAACGATGATGTTGCGAAACTCTTCCTCAGAGCTCAACCGCCCCTGAGTGTTCACCAGAAGCTGAAACGCCGTGCTGCCGTTATTTGTGGGCGGCGCGCCCAAAACCCCGGCCGCGACCTGAACGTTCTGTTCGCGGATCGCCTTGACCACGTCGCTTGCCGTGAGACTGTGGGACGCAAGCTCATTCGGATTCAGCCAGATGCGCATACTGAAATCGCCGGCGCCAAAGATTTGGACGTTACCCACACCCGGTATGCGGTTGAGCTCGTCCTTGACCTGCAGTACAGCCAGGTTGGCGAGATACAACGTGTCATAGCGGTTATCCGGTGACGACAGGTGCACCACCAGCAGCAGGTCGGGAGAGGTTTTCTCGGTGGTTATGCCAAGCCGCTGCACTTCCTGCGGAAGCCGGGGGAGGGCCTGTGACACCCGGTTTTGGACCTGCACCTGGGCCTTATCCAGATCAGTTCCCAAAGCAAACGTAATTGTCAGAGTCATTACGCCATCGGCCGTGGCCTGCGAGAACATGTACAGCATGCCTTCCACGCCATTGATCTGTTGTTCCAGCGGAGAGGCTACGGTGTCCGCAATCACGGTGGGGTTAGCTCCGGGATACGACGTCCGCACCACGACAGTCGGAGGAACTACTTCCGGGTACTCGCTCAGCGGCAGGCGCAAAAACGCAAGCGCGCCAATGACAAAAATAATGATCGACACTACCGCGGCAAAAATTGGACGCTTTATGAAGAAATTAGAAACTTTCATTCGAGCCTCGTCTTAACTGTTGTTCAACAGCAGATCCGGACCTTCTGGCTCCGGGTCTCTTGGAAGGTCACTAGGGGAAAGGTCACTCTGGCAGGGTCATCTTGGACTTTGCAGAAGCCGTTGTGGAGCTGGAATTACCGGTCATCGCCACGCGGACCGGCGTAACTACGACTCCGGGGCGGACACGCTGTAGGCCGTTGACCACGATGAGATCTCCGTCGCGCAGGCCCTCCCGTATCACGCGCAAGCCATCCACCATCGGTCCCGGCTTCACCACGCGATATTCGAGAGAGTTGCCCTTCCCGAGGGTCAAGACATACTTTTGATTGAGGTCCGTGGCAATGGCCTCGTCCTTCGCGAGACATCCACGGTATGTGCCATTACTCTGAAGTTTGAGCCGGGCAAACAAGCCGGGAGTCAGCGCAAGATCTTTGTTGAGGAAAGTTGCCCGGACTCGAATGGTTCCGGTGGATGAGCTCACCTGGTTGTCGACAAAATCCAGACGCCCCGTGTGGGGCCATCCTTCCTCGTCAGCCAGGCCCAGCATTACGCGGTTATCGAGGCCGCGTGAATTGACTCGCGCAGTCTGTGCGGCGATGTGCGCATACTTTAAGAAGGTTTGCTCGTCGGCGTCAAAATAGGCATAGATCGGGTCGAGCGAGACCACCGTGGTCAGCGGTTTTACCTGCGCAGGGCCGCTGCCTACCAGGTTGCCGGCAGTGACTTCCGCCCGGCCGACCCGCCCTGTGATCGGAGATGTAATACGCGTGAACTCAAGATTAAGTTCAGCGCCCTTGAGCGCGGCTTCCGTGGACGCGATGCGAGCTTCAGATTCGCCGCGAACCGCGGCACGGCGGTCATATTCCTCCGCCGACATGCCGTTGTTGTTGTGGAGCCGTTCCGCCCGCTGAAAGTCGCTTTCCGCGCGGGAGAGCCCGGCCCTGGCCTGCGCCAGTTCGCCTTTCAAACGATCGACCTCGGCCTGAAAAGGACGTGGATCAATCTGGAACAGCAGTGTGCCCTGGCGAACGATTGCGCCCTCCTGGAAGTGCACGCTCTGGAGATAGCCGGAGACGCGCGGACGGACCTCTACGGTATTGACCGATTCAAGCCGGCCGGTAAATTCATCGGTCTCCCCGAATTGCCGGCACGCAACTTCCGCAACGCTTACCTGTACGGGGCCTGGTGGCTTTGACTGGGCCGAACTGGAGCATCCGGCAAGCCAGACGGCAAGGACCGCCACGCCCGCAAAAATTGCCGATTGTTTGAACCCGGAGCTGCGGTGAGCCCCGGACCACCTGAGAATCCCTGTCGTGCCATTGTTACTCCTCAAACTTGCTGTCGCATTGCTCATCTGTAACTTCGTTACTTTCGATTGCATGAACATCTCCAGATCAGGAAGAAACAAATCTCACAGTACCAGGAGCACTGCAAGATAGACACTTAGATGTTTATCTAAACGTCGAGATTCAAGAAAATGCTTCTAGTGTTAAAAACAGATTAGGAGTAGAATTTTGCACCGTAATGCGGTAAGGCGCATCTTAAAGCCATGGGCGAAATGCCAGCATCGGAAGTAGCGTTGATCGGGAAGGCACTCGGCGACCCGACTCGCCTGAGCATTTACTCCCATATTGCGAACCGCCGTGAGGAATTATTCTGCGGAGAACTTGGC
>DATMMY010000331.1:0-6900 GCA_035569515.1 Candidatus Solibacter sp.
GAGCGTTGCGGCGTGGGTGATCAATTTTTCGCTGATCCGGTTCGAGCATAGATCGCCGAAGAGTGCCTCAACCGCGGTTGAAGCCTTATCCAGCGTCTCGCCAATGGCTACGGTGAGCAACTCCAGGCCGGCCAATATCCAGAGCCTGGATAAATTTGGCCTTCCCATTCGCGCAGAGACCACGGTATCAATAATCAATTTGCCGATCCACAGGGTGGCGAGGGGCACAGCTGCTCGAAGGAGCCGCAGTGCCACGGTGGCAGCGGAATAGCCACGATGCGTCTCCCAGGCGAGCCTGAGAAACTGCGGTACAGAGCGAAGCGCAGCCAATCTTTCCCGCAACGTGGGCGCGGTACATCCAGGCGTTCTTACCCGCTTCTGCAATTTTTTCGTACCGGGTTCCAAGATGCTCGTATTGTACCGTTCATTGCTTTTCATCAACTCCGCGGCATGACATGCGCGCTGCTGCTTGGATTCCATCTTTGGATTCTATGATGACTGGATTCTATGATGAATCGCATCTTCGCGCGTGATGCCGTAAGCGGAATGAATCCGAATGCCCTTCTTTTTCGTACTCCTTGCAGAGGGTACGTCCAAGAAGCCCGTAGTCTACAATAAGACAATTAACGTCTGGCGAGAACTTATATGCTGATAAAGAAACCGAGCGATATTCCTTCCTCTGAGATCACCTCGAAGTCTACTTATATGAACCGGCGCAAGTTCATTACGGGTGCAGCCGTGACCGGGGCCGCGCTGGCCGCCGGTTTCTATCTGCGAAACAGCGGGTCCGCCGCGGAAACGGTGGAGGCCAACGCCAAACTGTCAGGCATCATCAAGAGCCCCTTTAGCACGACCGAAAAACCGAACTCTTTCAAAGACATAACCACTTACAACAATTATTACGAATTCAGCACCGAAAAGGACGAGCCCAACGGCTTGTCCGCCAATTTTCGCACGCGCCCCTGGACAGTTTCGATTGAAGGATCGGTTGCCAAGCCCAAGAAGCTGGACATCGACACCATTATGAAGCTGGCTCCGCTGGAAGAGCGCATCTATCGCCACCGCTGCGTCGAGGCATGGTCCATGGTCATTCCGTGGGTTGGTATCCCGCTCAATGCGTTAATCAAACAAGCGGAGCCGTTGGGCAAAGTCAAGTTCGTGGCCTTTGAAACCATCCTCGCGCCGGACCAGATGCCCAACCAAAAACGCGGTGTTCTGGCGTGGCCTTATGTGGAAGGCCTGCGCATGGATGAAGCCATGCACCCTCTCACGATTCTTGCCGTGGGCCTCTATGACGAAGCGCTGCCCAACGTGGACGGAGCACCACTGCGGCTCGTTGTCCCATGGAAGTACGGATTCAAAGGCGCCAAGGCAATCGTGAAGATTAAATTTTTGGAGAGCATGCCTCCAACAACGTGGAACATGATGAATCCCGGCGAATATGGTTTCTATTCCAATGTGAATCCCACGGTAGATCATCCACGCTGGAGCCAGGCAAAAGAACGCCGGCTCCCGGGATTGTTCAAAAACCATCCTACCCTCATGTTCAACGGTTACGGCGACCAGGTGGCCAGTCTTTACTCGGGGATGGATCTGCGCAAGAACTTCTGATGCGTTAGAGTTTACCACTGAGGCCACTGATCAAAAAGCAAGATGTTTTAGCCGCTGATTCGCGCTGATTGCCGCTGATCATCCGGTGGAAGAACAACCCTTTGGCGGAACAGTATTTTTCGTACTCGCTTTGGACCTGCGGGGGCTAAGCCCAGTTGATTTTAAAAGCTTTGCGGCACGAGTAAACTCGTGCCCTGATACAAACCAAGATCGAAAAAGCGGATTTTTCCGCAAGCTGTTTGGCCCCGGTGTAAAAAGGCTGGCAGGGCAAACATTTAATCTACAACCGCTTTAGCACCAGACGATAAAAAGCGCATCCAGTGTGGATGCGCTTTTAAATTCGGACTGAAAGCTCTCTTCGATCCAATCTTAGTTTGGACTGAAGTTCATTCTTATATCCATCTCCTGCTCGATCGGCTTGCCGTTGAGCAGGGCCGGCTTATATTGGGACTGCTTGGCCGCATCGAAAGCCGCATCGCGGAAGATGAGAGCACCGCTGACAAACTTCACATTATTCACCTTGCCATCGGTTCCCACCCTGACCCGTACCACCACCGGACCACTCACGCGCCTCGCGCGCGCAAACTCGGGATAGACCGGAGGCACTTTGCGAATTACCTGGAGCGGTACAAGCTCCGACTGCACTAAGGCTGCCGGTGCAGCATTGTTGGCCGGCTTGGCCAGGGACGAAAGCGCATTGGATGAAGATCCACTGCCTACAGCCAAGCTGGGAGCAACGTCCGGCGCGGTCTGTGGTTGTCCAGCGTTATAAGCAATTCTGGATGGGCTCGAGCCGATCGCCACGGTCGCGGGAGTAGGCGAGGGTTTGGTCGTCTGCGCCACATTTGAATTCTTAGCTTGGTCCGTCTTCCTGGTATCTGGTCTCTCCGCAATAGCAGGCTTGCTGGGCGCTGCGAAGGTACTGGTGTTTGCGCCTGCGGCGCTGTCGGTGGTTGATGTGGCGGAGGGTTGAGTGGTGGCTCCTGCTGACGGAACGGCGGGTGAAGGCGCTGCATTTGAGGCCGTTTGAGCGCTCTGGGGCGCAGCTGATGTACCCGAAGCTGATGAACTGGAAGAGGACTTCTGCCAGCGCATAACGAATACTCCCCCAGCTACCAGCACCAGGGCAGCAATGCCTATAAAAATCATTTTGCTTCCGGCTGGCTTTTCTTTCTGTTCACCAGCAACCGCGTCGAGAGTACCAAAGCTGGCCTTGGTCATAACGGGTTCTGGCCTGGCTTCTACCCGCTTCTCTTCTTTCTTTGGAAACGGTACCGGCGCTGCCACTTCCGCTGCCAGCGGCACGGGCTTGATGGGTTCCACCTTTGAGACTGGAGCGCTGCTGGAGCGTGCAGGAGCAGACGCGGCGGCCGACGGCGATGCAGCCGGCTTGATCACCACCGGGGCTGGCGCCGGAGCCGGCGCAGGCACAACCGCCATGGGTTTGGGCATGATCACCGGCGGTTCAGGATGCAGCGCACTCTCTTCCCGGGTGCGGCGTTCCTTCTGCAGCAATGCCGCAATCTGGTCGGCCATGGTCTTAAGCACGGCCACATGGGTGATGGTAAAAGCGTGGGGCGTGGGCGCAAACACTGCGAGAACACCGGTCACCCGGTTGTCTTCCCGAATGGGCGTAACCACCATGGAGCGAATGCCGAGCGCGCGAATAGCAACGGTGTCCACACGAGTATCGGTCTCCGCATCGTCGCAACGCAGCTCTTTGCCGGTCTGAATGCAAAGGCCGATAAAACTGCCTTGCACGCGCACTGGAGTGCCAATATCGGGAGCGCTGGCGCCGCTGCGTGCGCGGCACACGATCTCATCCTCGCTGCCTTCACTTAAGGCGATTGCAGCGCCGGAAGCATTGGTAAAGGCCTGGGCACGCTGGGCGATGACTGCCAATTCATCGCCGGGCGAAGACCGCGGCCTCTGTTTCGCCGAGTCGGAAGGTTGGGTTGCCATAATTACGCCGTCCCTAAACTAAAGTAGTGTTGTGCGCGAGGCGCGCATCGCAGGAAAACAAACTCATCCCCTCGTCGCGTATCCGCCACTAGCGCGACGAGCTTAATTCATCTTTCCACATAGACTGGTCAGGCAAAAACCAGGCGTCTAAGCCATATACGCGCGGGGGAAGATCGGACCCTTGTGGGTAGGTACATCGCCTACGGCAGAAGAAGGCCGGAGTTTACGGCCAAACCTTTCTCTTCTCCGCACCAGCCGCTGCGCCGCTTGACTGCACTGCAACTGGACGAGCAGCATCTGAGCCAATTGTGCTGCCTCCTTCAAGAATCCGCGCTGCAACCCGCAACGCTTCGATTTCAGCTTGAAGTCCTGAAATCTGCGCTTGAAAAATAGCAATCTGATTTTCTTTTTCCTTGATAGCGTCGTAAATATTTGTCATAGAGTGATGGGCCTCGCCGATGCCCGAATATTATCAATTACCCGCCGAAAGTCAACTGGCAGATGAGGGCCTATTGATCAACTTTTTACCCTAAGGGACTGTACTATCAGACCATGAACTACCAGACCATCGAGTTTGGCCTACGAAAAAATGGCGTAAATAAGCCTATGAAAAACGGAGAAACGGGTATGAAATCAGGTACTCTGATTCCGTGGCGCATTAGGGATCCCTAATGTAATGTTGGCGCGCCGCCAGTACCACTAAAGTAACCTGCTTGCACTAGAATTTAACGATTAAGTTAGCGCCCCTCAGACCGGTCTTAACCGGCCATGGCTTTTTCATTTCAACCAAACAAAAGTCTGGCGATGCAACCAGCCGCAATTGAAATTGCATGCGCAATCGGGTTTAGAGCCACGGAAAGAGCGATTAGTGTAGTGTGAGTTTATAGCTAAAGTTCGGTTGCTGGTGGCGCTAACACGGGTCCTTCGACTACGCTCTGGACAGGCTCTCTGGACAGGCTCTACTGGACAGGCTCTAAAGGTCCGTTCTTCCACCCTTTGCGAAGACCACTATTTCCTAAACAGGTCTAGTTTTCCAAATTATGGAATCTGGGGTTCACACCGTGGGCGCGGATAACTGGACGGAGTCTATCTGCTTGAAAATTACGCTGAGTTGCTTGATCAATCTCATCCAGGCAAGCACCAGGATGCTCCCGATCAGGATCAACGCCAGGCATAGCCCTGCCCAAAATCCGGTTGCCCCCCATCCGGCCTTGAAGCACAGCGTTGCTCCGAGCGGGACTCCGATCATCCAATAGCCCAGCAAGTGGACCAGCATGGGCGTGCGGGTGTTTCCCGCTCCACGGAGCGCGCCGGCGATCACCACTTGAAGGCCATCGAAGAGCTGAAAAATGCCGGCGACAAGCAGCAAGGATGTCCCGGCGCGAATGACTTCGGGCTGCGAGCTGTAGATGCGAGCAATTGCTCCTGGGAAACAGATCAAGACCAGGGCCGAGCACGACATGAAGGCCACCCCAAACAGGATTGCCATCCACCCCGAACGGACCGCCCCAGACATGTTGCCTGCTCCAATGGCCTGGCCCACCCGCACGGCAGCAGCAGAAGACACGCCCAGGGGCACCATGAAGGTGAGACTGGCAACGTTGAGGGCAATCTGGTGCCCGGCAAGGGGCACGGCTCCTAACCGCGCAATGAGCACGGTGGCCGCGGTGAATGCCGAGATCTCCAGCAGGAATTGAAAAGCCGCGGGCAGCCCCAGTCGCAACAGCTCGCGAATGCGCTTCAGTTCCACGCGACGCGAAGCGTGCCACAATCCGGCCGATCGATGGCGGTCGTAATAGAGCACCGCTATCACGAGAAACACCACCATGTAGACCCGCGAAACAAATGTAGACCAGCCGCTGCCCACCACACCAAAGGCCCGAAACCCCAGATGACCATAGACAAAGACCCAATTTCCCAAAAGGTTGACCAGATTGGCGGAAACCAGTGCAAAGGCCACCGGCTTTACGATTCCCATGCCTTGCAGGTAGCGGCGCAAAACAAAATACAGCGCCAGCGGCAAGGCGCTCCAGGTCAGGGCTTTCAGGAATGGTACGGTCAACTCCACCACCGAAGGCGCAATGCCGAGCCGGTCCAGAAATGGCAGCCAGGCCAGAATAAAAATCATCAGCGCCGGGGACAGGGCCAGCGCCAGATACAGGGCATTGAAAAAAACCCGATGGCACTCCTCCAATTTCCCGGCCCCAAAAGCCTGGGAAACCAGCGTATCCAGACCCAGCATGATGTTGCTGCCGAAAATTGCCACGCAATAAAACAAAATAGTGCCAACACTCACCGCGCCGATGGCGGTAGCACTATCCGGCAAATGGCCCACCATAATGGTGTCAACAACGTTCATGCTTAACCAGCCCAACTCGCTCAACACCAGCGGAGCGGCAAGGCGCAGCATGGGACGGAACTCCTGGCGCATTTCAAAGAAGTGAAACACAGTTACAGATTTACCACAGATATGAATGGGATGGTCTGATGGTCAATTCAAGCGGAGGCCACAGCGCTGGCGATCACAGATTACCAGAATTGCCATAACTGCCAAATTTGCCATAATTGAAAAAGCTCGCCACACTCGGTTCAGCGGCGGCCCGACTCCGCTGTCCGCTTCGCGGGTCACTGCGCCGGAGGGCTCGGCTTCGCCTTGTCCGCAGGTTTTGCGGGCGAGGAGGGAGGCGGCATCTTGAACACGGAATCTTCTACCGGGACGTTGAATTCCACTTTTTCATACGTAATCTTGGCATTTGCCATCTCGGAGCCCCCCGCGTGGACTTGAATGGAAAACGGGACCTGGATCCCGCTCACGTCCTTGTAGTCTCCCAGAGTGTACTCTGCCACGATCTCAGTTCCCCTCTGCGTGATCTTTCCTATTATCTTGATGGCCAGAAAACTGTCGGCTGCCAGGTATATATTGCGCACGTCCCCATTCTTCAACGTGACCTTGAGGTTATAAGCGTCTGCGTCGCCAATTTTTTCTTTTCCTACGAGCTCAACCTTGTGTCCCTTTTGCTTATAGTCAACCAGAGGGCCATCGGTGTCCGCTTCTTCCTGAAGTGGTTTCAGCTCATCCCCAGACATTGGCTCCGCATCTGTTTTCCCCGTAAAAGGAACGATCTGCCATCCATTCTGGCCATCATAGGCCTGGACCAGATCAAGACCCTGAATCGTGATAACACGGCGCAACTTGTTGGGACGCTTTGTTACCTCCACAAATCCAGCTTGTACCGGCCCGCCTTCAAAAGTTCCTGTCCGCCGGGAACTCGTGACCGCTCTGATCTTCTCCAGACCGCCTTCGGCGGCTACGTTTTTAGCGATAAT
>DATMMY010000332.1:0-31077 GCA_035569515.1 Candidatus Solibacter sp.
CACATGCAGAGGCGGCTCCGCAGGCTCAACGTAGGAGCGCGGCTGAGTGGCGCCCGACGCCTGAGTCTTCTGTTGTGTTGTTGGCGACTCCGCCGAAGGCTGGCTGCTCTTGCCTCGGCTGCACCCGAGATTCATGAAGACAAGAAACAACGGAAACAGCAGACACATCTGATTCACGAAAGAAACCAAGGCGTTTCTCCTTCTTTCAATCTTACAATTTGGACGGGATCGCGGGTGTCCAGAATTCAATCCAACAAAGTACTTTCTGTGCCGCCATGGACTTGCGGGGCTAAAAAGGCTGCTGAAAAATCAGTACGTCAGAGAAAAAGAGCTTGCAGGGCTAAAAGCCCGACTGATTCTAAACGGCTCGCGGCACGATACCCCCGGAGCAGAAGCAATGGGGTGAACGCGTCATCGTGAAACAACCAATGCTTATCTACTTCCACCCACCTGATATCGAATCAATACATTCCCCCAACGTTCCTCGTGCCTGCTTGCAGCTGTGCAGTTGGAGCACTGGATTGTCAGTTGGGTGGCGGAATCCCATACCAAACCGAGATGGAACTCGCGCGCTTCGCGCTCCAGCGTGAACACCTCGCCGTCTTCGGCCTTTCCGGAGAAGAAGCCGTACTGAATGGATCGGTTTGCCGGCCGAAGATTTACATGGGTCATAAATGGCCCGTCTTTGCCGCACTTGCGCTGCATGGCCGTGGCTATCCATTGGTGGTCCGGACTGGCAGACTCAAGCACAGGCTGTTCAGGGCATCTTGGATGCATATGCAGATAGCCCGTGGTGAACACGGCAATCAGGATCAGAAGAATTGACGGGAAGATCATCGACCACGGGGAACCTCCTCCGCCATTCTTATTCTTCTCTGCACGCTTACGCCTCTGTTTAGGATGCACCAGCCATGCAATGCCAATGCTCAGGATATAGAGTGCGATCATGGGCGCGGCGTAGATGCTCATGTTGAGAATGTCAGTGGTAGGCGTGAGAATCGCCGCAATCACAAAGAACAGGAACACCGCTCCACGGATATGCCGAAAGAGAAACTTGGCATCCACCACGCCCATCAGGGCGGTGAAGCCAATAACGATGGGCAGTTCAAAAATGATCGCGAGGCCAAGGATAATGGTGAGCGACAGGCTCGTGTACTCCTTGACTGTAATCACCATCTTGAAATCGCCGCCGAACTTGATCAAAAAATCCAGCGCCACCGGATAAACGACCCGGTACCCGAAATAACCGCCTGCCAGGAACAATCCAACCGAAAGAAGCATGAACGGTACAACATAGCGTTTTTCACGCCGGTACAGGCCAGGGGAGATAAACAGCCAAACCTGGTAAAGGACGATGGGAGAGGCTACAAAAATGCCGGCGATGAGCCCAATCTTCATGTAAAGGTTGAAGGGCTCAGTGGGGTTAAGATAAGCCAGCTTTCTTTCTGATAGGGGAAAATGGTTAGCTTCGAGGGCCTGCTGGAAGGGGACTTCCAATATATGGTAAATCCGCCCTGCATAGTGCCAGCACGCAAAGAAGCAAACCGCGACGGCAATTCCGGAATTGATGATGCGTTTGCGCAGCTCCTCCAGATGCTGGAGCAGGCTCATGGACCCTAATTGACGTTCTTCTTTCTGTGTTTCTACATCGAGGCTAGGCATCGTGGTCCTGCGGAATGTTTTTAATGCGGTCGGTCAGGCGGCCCAGCGCGCTGGCTACGGGATTGGGGTCCTTTACCGTGGAGATCACTTCCTCGGCTCCGGCGGAGATATTCTTGACGGAGTTGACGGAATCCTCCAGCTCAAGATTGCGAATTTCTTCCTGAATCTGGTGTTGGAAGTGGTTCCCGGCCCGCCTGAATTCCGCCATAAAGCGGCCTACTTCGCGGGCAATCTGCGGCAGCTTGCGCGGCCCAAACAGCACCAGGGCCAGCACCGCAAAGAAAATCATTTCTACGCCGAAATCCATATAAGGTGTAAGTCTCATGATACCGCAGGACGGTTCAAAAGAGGTTTCAGGACGCAAAACAAATTTTGGATCGATTTTTCCTGTACTCGTGGTTTAGGAGAACGACGAACCAGGAGGATCATTGAAAAATGTTTGTGGATTGAGAAGACTTCGAAAATAGCAGAGGTTCAAAATCCTCCATGTCAAGGCTCTTCATCTGTAAAAAACTCGCACCCAGGGAACCTCATCGAGCATCTTAAGAGAGGGTAAGGCCCTTTGCGGCCGGTTACTAAAGGGACTCCACTACAGGGGATGGTCTGTCCAATGGGGGCCAGAAAGAGCTTGAGCCGGCCAAGAGTGGTGTTATACTTTTCGAACATAATCCCGCTAAATGAGCACCAGCTCTGCGGCTTAAGGAAGCTCAATGTCTCGTAGTACGCGTCAGTCACTCTTCTTTGTTCTCCTTGTAATCGTCGTTTGTGGTTTTCTGGGCATCGCTTACAGCCAAAGAATTTCTTCCACAGGGGCGAGTGAGTCTGAGGTCCGCGAAAATCTGCGGCAGTTTTCCGAAATCTACGATCTCGTAGAGCAAAACTACGCCGAACCGGTCAATGCCGACAAGGCCATCTACAATGGCGCGATCCCGGGCATGCTGCACGTGCTGGACCCGCACTCGAACTTCTTTGATCCCAAGTCTTATTCCGCGTTGCGCGAAGAGCAGCAGGGCAAGTACTACGGCGTAGGCATGCAGATTGCCCCGCGGAACAACAAAGTCATAGTCCTGGCGCCGTTTGCGGGAACTCCGGCGTATAAGGCCGGAATCCGTCCCGGCGACGTAATCATTGCCGTTGACGGCAAGGCCACCGACAACATGAATACCGGCGAAGTGGCGGACCTTCTTAAGGGTCCCAAGGGCACCAATGTGCATATCACCATTCTGCGCGAGGGCACTGAGAAGCCGCTGGAATTCAACGTGGTCCGCGCTGAAATTCCCCGCTTTAGCGTAGATCTGAAGTTTGAGATCAAGCCTGGCATCGGGTACATGCATGTCAGCGGGTTCAACGAAACCACCGAGCACGAGGTGGAGCAAGCCCTGGAGCAGTTTGGTGACATGAAGGGCCTCATTCTCGATCTCCGGGGCAATCCTGGCGGACTGCTGAACGAAGGTGTGGGCGTGGCTGACAAGTTTCTCAAAAAAGGACAGGTGATCGTCTCCCACCATGGCCGCAGCTCGCCGGAGAAGATCTATCGTGCGGCCCGCGGCAATGCCGGCAAGGACTATCCCTTGGTGGTCCTGGTGAATCGCGGGACAGCTTCAGCAGCCGAGATTGTCTCCGGAGCCATTCAAGACCATGATCGGGGGCTGGTTGCGGGCGAGAGCACCTTTGGTAAGGGCCTCGTACAGACGGTTTATCCTCTGTCTGAAAATACCGGGCTTGCGCTCACCACGGCCAAGTACTACACGCCCAGCGGACGCTTGATCCAACGCGATTACACCGGTGTTTCTCTTTACGACTACTACTACAATCGCGAAGGCGAAGGCCCCAACAACAAAGAGGTCAAGCTGACTGACAGCGGGCGCACCGTCTACGGCGGAGGAGGGATCACGCCGGATGTGAAGGTTCCGCCCATCAAGACAACCCGCATGGAAGATACGCTGCTGCAGAAATATGCGTTCTTCAACTTTGCCCGTTTTTACCTGAACGGCCATCAGGTGGACAAGAGCTTCGAAGTCTCTGACTCCGTGGTGCAGGAGTTCCGCAAGTTCCTGGACACGCAAAAGATCCCGTACACTGAGGCCGAGTTGAGCGAGGCCATGGACTGGATTAAGGCCGGCATCAAGTCTGAAATCTTTATTTCCCAGTTCGGACAAGAGCAGGGCCTTCAGGTGCGTGCGCAAACCGATCCCCAGGTCTTATCGGCGCTAAATCTGCTTCCGAAGGCCAAGGACCTGGCAGACAACGCCAAGCGTGTCCTAGCCCAGCGTGCCGCAGCCCAACAGGGAAATCAGTAGTTTCCTTGAATCATCAAAAGGCCCGCCTCACGGCGGGCTTTTTTGCTGGGTTCGCCGCAACGTCCCCCAGCACTTACGTGCCTGGGATCTTCATGTCGCCCCTTTGGGGTTGTTGCTTATCTCTAACATTTAGCAGCACTTGCTCTTCGCTACGCTCTCTCGAAGATCGACTCATTTGAGGGCAATATAGCCCCAACCCAAACCCTTAACTACACATTCGCTGCTGGTCAGTGCAGGCTCCGGTCACAAAGGAACACAGAGGAAAGCCTAGAAACGTTGGAACTCATGACAACCTGGATTTTCATCCTCTGGAGGCCAAGCGGAGCACTCGTTTTGCGTAAAGCCTCTGAATTCCTTTGTCTTGATCTAGCAGCGCAATTTGCTATTAACCGTTTAGAAACGTCAAATTGCGTCATGTGCCCAGAAATGCGCCGCCAATCACGGCGGCCTGAGCGGACATCCTAAGTACCTGAGTGTGCACTCTAACGTGCTGAAGCGTATGCGCGGACAATTTCTTTTCCAGGTTGCGAGAGGGCAATGATCGAAACGAACGTCATTCCTTGCGAAAGCGCACAGAGAACTCTAGAGCAGACCCAAATCGAGAATCGCGTCGCCGAACTGGGGGAGTGGTTTCACAACATTAACTTGAAGGGCGTGCAGACGGCTCCCAACCATTTTCTCGGCGATTTCCCTCGGGTGAAGTGGCAGGACCTGGCCCAGGTCTTTCCCAAGGACATGACCGGGGCCAGCGTGCTTGACCTGGGATGTAACGGGGGCTTCTACTCCATTGAGCTGAAAAAACAGGGCGCGAGCCGCGTGGTTGCCGTGGACGTTGACGATCGCTATCTCAACCAGGCAAGGTTTGCCGCTGAAGTGCTGGACCTGGAGATAGAGTTTGAAAAGCGCTCCGTTTATGACGTGGATAAAATTTCCGGCCAGTTCGATTACGTCCTTTTCATGGGCGTCTTCTACCACCTGCGCTATCCGCTCTATGCCCTGGACAAGGTAATCAAAAAAGTGCGAGGCAAGCTGATTTTCCAGACCATGATTCGGGGATCTCTTGCCAGCCCGGTTTTGAAAGAAGACTACCACTTCTGGAACAAGAAGATTTTTCAGGACCCGGATTTCCCCTGCATGTATTTTATCGAGAAGAAATATGCCGGCGATCCAACCAACTGGTGGATCCCCAATCATGGAGCCATGGAATCAATGCTGCGAAGCTCCGGCCTGGAGATTGTGGCTCATCCGGAACCGGAGACCTGGGTTTGCCTGCCCGCGGGCGTGCAAAGAGACGGGCAATATATCCTGGATCATGAACTGGCGGGTACGCTGTAGACAGGCCCGGTTTTTCTGCAGAGGTGCGAAGAGATGGTTGAAGCAGTGATGCTGTGGAATGAACCGAATAACCTGTCTCATTGGGACTTCAAGGTTGATCCTGACTGGAAGATGTTTGCCGAAATGGCCATCGCAACGAGTACAGCCATTCGGCGGGAAAACCCGGGGCTGGTGGTGGCACTGGGAGGCATCTCTCCCATTGATCCGAACTTTATCGAACTGCTCGGCTCCTACGGCGTGCTTGATGCTGTGGACGTGGTGGCCGTGCATGGGTTTCCTCTGGATTGGAACCATTGGAGCATTCACGAGTGGCCTAAAAAGATTGAGGAGATTCGCGCCGTCACGCGGAAGCCGGTGTGGGTTTCGGAGGCGGGTGTCTCTTCGTTTGGGGCGGAAGAGATTCAGGTGTTTGGTATCCAGCGCACTGCGGAATTGCTGTTGCCGGTGGTGGAGCGTGTGCACTGGTACAGCCTGATGGATCTGCCTGCTACCTGGACGGCCACCACGCGCCACAAGGAGGCTGAAGGCAGCGCCTACTACCGCCATTACTACATGGGCCTGCTGCGCGAAGACGGTTCGCCTAAGCCGGCCGCCGGATGCTTTCCCTCAGGGCTGGGCATCTGCCAATGGTTTCACTACCAGGACCACCGGCTGGAGCGGGCTGTCGAATGGCTGAAGAGGCTGGGAGTGGAGCATGTGCGCACCGGCGTGAGCTGGGCGGATTGGTTCCGACCCAACGCGGAAGCCTGGTTCGATCGGCAGATGCGCGAGCTTGAGCCATTTCGCACCACCATGACACTATGTTTTACTCCAGAGCACCTGGGAGTTGTGCCGCACTACACGAGTCCGCCCAAACGGGCCGGCGATTTTGCCGACTTTGCCGCCTGGGCGGTACGCAAGTATGCTCCAGTAAAGCACGATAGCAAGAACGCAAAACCCAGCGAAATTCTGACGGGAGCGAAATAGATGGTCAAAAATATTCTGATCACGGGTGGAGCTGGATTTGTCGGATCGCATCTGGCGGATGCGTTGCTTGCCGCCGGACACAACGTACGCATTTTCGACAACTTGACGCCTCAGGTCCATGGCAATCAGGTCCCCAGTTATCTCTCGGATCGAGCAGAGCTTATCAAAGGGGACATGCGCGATGCAGATGCGGTGAACCGTGCGCTGCAGGGAATTGACGTCGTCTTTCACTTGGCGGCTGCCGTGGGAGTGGGGCAGTCAATGTATGAAATTTCCCACTACATGGGCACGAATACCCAGGGTACCGCGGTCCTGCTGCAGGGGTTGCTGGATGGCAAGAGCAGGGTGGAAAAGCTGGTGGTGGCATCTTCCATGTCCATCTACGGCGAAGGCAAATACCTGTGTGCCCAATGCGGGGACATGGCTCCAAAAACGCGCCCGGCGGAACAGCTTAAAGCCAGGCAGTGGGAGGTGTTCTGTCCCAGGTGCAGCGAGGTCCTGATCCCAATTCCAACCGATGAATCCAAGCCACTGCAGTGCAGTTCGATCTATGCGCTTTCCAAGAAGGACCAGGAAGAGATGTGCCTGCTGTATGGCCGCACCTACGGGCTTCCCGTGGTGGCGTTCCGGTACTTCAACATATATGGCCCCCGGCAGGCGCTCTCCAATCCCTATACCGGCGTGGCCGCAATCTTTGCCGCCCGCCTGCTCAACGGCAATCACCCGCTGGTGTTTGAGGATGGCAAGCAAATGCGTGACTTTGTGAGCGTTCATGACGTGGTACAGGCGAACCTGCTGGCCATGGAGCGCCCAGAAGCGGATGGCCGTGCGCTGAATATCGGCTCCGGAGAAGCGATTTCCATCCGCGAGGTGGCCATGGTGTTGTCTTCCGCGCTGGAGACTTATATTCCCGCAGAGCTGACCGCGAAGTACCGGGCGGGGGACATACGGCATTGCTTCAGCGATATCTCGGCCGCCCAGAAACTGCTTGGATACCGGCCGGCTGTCCGCTTTGCCGATGGCTTGAAGGAGTTGGTGGGATGGCTGCGCTCCCAGCAACCCAAAGATCGAGCGACTGAAGCTGTTGCTGAGCTCAGTAATTATGGTTTGACCGCATAGCGGTTTTGGCCGTCGAGTTAGCTCAGGGTCTGGTAGTGGGTCGTTTTGCGTGAAGACCTGTATCAGGGCACGAGTTTACCCGTGCTGAAAGTGATCACCATTTTTTCGCAAGCTCTAAAGCCGTGGCCCACACTTGAGAAGGGAACAACATGAACACACCATCAACCCGCTCTGTGCTCATTCTTGGAGGCGCTGGATTCATCGGCTCCAATCTTGCGCATTACCTGCTTACCGGGACAGACGCCAAGGTACACATCTTCGATAACCTCACTCGCGCCGGTGTACACCATAACCTGGAGTGGCTCAAGAGGGCCGCCGCCGGCTCCGGACGTCTGCAGGTAACCATTGCCGATATCCGCGATGCGCGCATGGTGGAAAAGGCGGTGGCCCAGGCCACGGAGATCTATCACTTTGCGGCACAGGTAGCGGTGACGACTTCAGTTGCCGATCCCCGTTTGGATTTTGAGGTGAACCTGGTTGGCACCTTCAATATCCTGGATGCGGCACGCAGATGCGGGCATCAGCCTTTCATCTTGTTTACTTCCACCAATAAAGTCTATGGAGACCTGGGGCTCGGCGCTCCTGTGGTTACCAGGACGAACTACGTTTATCCGGACCATCGCGGTGTTTCCGAATCGCAACCCCTGGACTTCCACTCTCCGTATGGATGTTCCAAGGGCGCCGCGGACCAGTATGTTCATGATTTTGGCCGAATTTATGAGCTGCCTACGGTGGTCTTTCGGATGTCGTGCATTGCCGGACCAAGGCAGTTCGGCACGGAGAACCAGGGATGGGTGGCGCATTTTCTTTATTCCGCGCTCCGGCAGAGACCGATTGTGATTTACGGGGATGGCCGGCAGGTACGCGATGTCCTCTCGGTTCATGACCTGATCAGGGCGTTTGATGTGGTCCGGCAGCGTTTGGGTACAACGCACGGCGAGATATATAACGTCGGCGGCGGCATGGAAAATACCATATCCCTGCTGGAGCTGATTGAGCAGATCGAAGAGATGACTGGGTACAGCCTGCAGTATATGCTGGATGAGCGCCGTCCCGGAGACCAGCCGGTCTACATAACCGATTACAGCAAGCTCCAGCAGGCCACCGGCTGGAAACCGGAGATGAATGTTCAACAGACCCTGGAAACGCTTCGCCGTTTCTGGGAGGAGAATCGCAACATCCTTGACCGCCGTATCGTTCCCGCAGAGACGTTCGCAGTGGCAACCCAACTCTCCGGGAGGGCCGGATGAAGTTCGCGCTGGTCAACCCAAATTGGGATTTCAAGGGTTCCACATACTTTGGCTGCAAAGACCCGCACGTCCCGCTGGAGCTGATGTTTGCCTGTGATCAGATTCGGAAGGCCGGCCATGAGCCTCTGCTGGTTGATGCGCAAACCGGCAACTTCACAGTGGAGGAGGTCAAGAGGCAGGTGGATGCCTTTGGCCCCGATTTCCTGGTGGTTCCCACAGCTCCATCGTATCTGTTCTGGCGTTGTCCGCCGCCGGAGCTGCGCGTGCCGATGGAATGGATCGCAGGACTGAACAGCGATGCGGTAAAGATAATCATTGGTCCGCATTCTTCCGCCACACCCGAGGCCGCTATGCGCAAGACCGGATGCGACGTAGCCATGCGAGGCGAGCCTGATCAGACCCTTGCTCAACTTGCAGACAAGCCTTGGAATGAGATCACGGGTTGCTGTTTCAAGACTGAATCCTGTGTTCATATCAGCCCCGACCTGGGCGCCGCGGACATGACTGCCCTGGGGCCGCTGGATTTCCGCAACTACAACGTTGAGGCCCACTGGCATCAGCATCATGTATTTACCCATGAGCAGGGAATTGGCGCGGAGCTGGAGTTCGCGCGCGGCTGTCCCTGGGCCTGCACGTTCTGTAATAAGACGCTGTTTCGCAACAAGTTCCGAGAACGCAGCGTAGATGCCTTGCTGCAGGAAATTGATGTCCTGGTGGGTCGTGGCGTTCAGTACATCTATTTCATTGATGAAATCTTTGGAGTAGGGAAGAATGTGCGGCGGTTGCTGGAAGGCATCGTTGAGCGTCCGGTCAAGATTGGTTTTCAGACCAGGATTGATCTTTGGAATGAAGAGACTCTTGATTTGCTGGGAAGGGCGCATTGCATTTCGATGGAGTGCGGCGTCGAGTCCGTTACCAGGGAAGGCCGCGAGCAGTTGAACAAGAACTGCCGCATCGATACCGAACGCATCGGTGAATTGCTGATCTATGCTCGTGGCCGGATTCCCTGGGTGCAGGCCAACCTCGTCCTCACGGACAAAGATGATCGGGGGCAGATTCGCGAGTGGCAGGACCTCTTAAAGGCCAAGGGTGTATGGGTCAGCGAACCTGTGCCCATGTTTCCGTTCCCAGGCAGCCCCTTGTATCTGCAGACTTTTCGTGCTCCGCCCGATGACCAGGCGTGGGAGCGCGCACATCACTTTTATACTTCAGTGTTTGGCGGCACAGGGTACAGCGATATTCAGGAACAAACCCCAGTTCCCATGGAGGAGCTGGAAAAAGTGGAGCTGGAAAACGCGCATGCAGGGCATCTCTGACAACTCTCAATTGCGGAGTGAGCTCTTTGGGCTACGTTATTGTATGTTGTCTATCGAACATAAATGTTAAAATGACTTAACGCGCTTGGAGACGTCCTGCACCATGACTAAGATTCGCCCTCCCACCATCCTGTGCGTCGATGATGAGCCCGCTGCGCTCACCCTTCGAAAATGCCTATTAGAGAATGCCGGATACAGAGTTGTTCCCGCCGAAGACGCAGCTTCCGCCTTTCTATTGTTCAAGTCGCAGCCGATCGATCTGGTGATCTCTGATCATCTTTTGCCGGATTTGAAGGGCGCCGACATGACCCGCGAGATGAAACACTTACGTCCTTTTGTACCGGTGATGCTTTTCTCCGGAGTAGCAGATACGCCCGGCGGAACGGAGCATGCGGATGTATTTATCAGCAAAACTGAGGGTCCGGCTGAGCTGCTGAAAAAAGTGGCCGATTTACTGCGTTGCAATCGGATCACCGAAGGAAACTACTTTGCTGAAATCCGCTGCGACAGTCGCTTTGAGCAAATCGTTTGGCACTACACCATCCAGCGCGCTCGCGGCAACGAGATTCTTGGCTGGAGCCAGGCCTTCAGCGAAAAAGATGCCAGAGAGGCCTCCAGAGCAGAGATGCGCGAACTCAACCAACGAAGCGAATCAGAGGGGCACTGATACAAGAACTCCGTCTCGTGGATGCTGGGACCTCTACGCGTTGAGAGCCGGGTATTTATTCTAGTAATTTCAGGAAGCTTTGGAGCCATCCACAGGCCCTCGACGGTCTTTTGAGGGACGGACAGCCCGTTCTTTCTGGCTGGTGGCGGAACCGAGGAGCTCCTTTATTACAGAGAGCAATTTCATGGGCGACTCGCCTTTGGAGACGAAACGAGTGAATAACGAGAGCTGTTCCTTCGGGATGTTCACAGAGCCGGAATGGAGAATGATTGGAACATCGCTCTTGATTTGCCGCATCTGGGCCGCAACAACTCCACCGGGCATTTCCGCCATTACATAATCAAGAATAACTGCGTCCACTCTTTGGCACGAAAACAGTTCCAGGCCCTCGGCTCCGCCCCCTGCAATCAATACTCTGTATCCTTCCTTTTGAAGCACCATGCGTCGAACCATCAATACGTCGGGCTCGTCATCTATGCACAGAATGGTTGGGGTCAGTCCGGCTTTGCCGAAGGGGGCCTGGCCTAGAATGGTGTCGGCGCCCGCCTTCTTGGCCGCCAGAACCAGTGCCTCTCGTAGTGCATTGAGAAGCCTGACCGGATCATCATGAACGGTTCCATCAGCCCACGGCGCCCGCGGGTCGTTAACATGCAAGTCGGCCTTATGAGTGTCCACGTTATCAGGGCCTGTCCTATCAAGGCCTGCATTGGCAGGTTCCTCCAGGATCTGAATAATCGGCGTCAGTGCGCTATGGGCGCGGATGCCTTTGGACAGGTGCTCCCGCTCTTCCGGAGGAATTGAATAACACACAATGACGAGATCGAAGTCACCGGCGCGAAACTGCGCCAGTGCCTGTTTCAGAGACAGGAAGGATTCAACCGTATATCCCGCCGCCTGCAAGCGCGTGCTTCGGGCTTGCAATAGCAGTGGATCGTGCCCAATAGCGAGAACAACCGTATGGGCCATAATATTTCCTTGCTGAGTTACAAACCAGCAAGCGTTTGCATCGTGAGCTGATGCGGAATGTGGATACGCTCTGACTGCGGTCCAACAGGGCACCGCAGGCTGTTGAACTCTGTTTTGGGCGCACGGTCACGCCGTTTTTCTGAGTACCGGCCTTGCGCGGACAGGAGTTTCGCGCAACCAGGCATCGAGTTCTTCGCGAAACGCCAGCACCGAGCTGCGCTCTTCTCCTTTAGGCCGATGGATGGGCAAACCGAAGTGCTCTTCCCAGCGCTGCACCGTCCGCACGCCACGTCCTGTATAGGCCGCGATTTCTTTCCACGAGTTTAAAATCGCGCCGTTGGGTTCCACGGGTGGTGTGGCGCGCATCGACGGGGTCCCTTCCGCTGCCGTCATAATAATATGTCCGGCAGCTTCGCAGCTATAAGCGAGGACCTCTTCCACCAAGCCCTGTTCCTGATTAACGACCACGTACAACGAGTTGCTGCTTGCGATAGGTATGAGCGTTCCGCAGCCACAGACGGGACAATGAGGAAGCAAAGTGCACCTCTCAAAAGCGAACGAAATAACAATTCACCATGCTTGCGGGGATAGTTACCAAATTACCAAGGGGGATTTTCAGTCGAACTCTAGAATACTTATTCTAGCGCAAGAGAAGTGTGCTCGTCTGTAAGTTTCTAACCTTGTCAGGCGCCCGACCATCTATGTTCGCTATCTCACAGACAAAGTAGGGTAGCAGGCGTAGACTTAAGTCAGGACTTGACGGGGGAAGTGCTTCGCCAGGTCCTTACCGACATCAAGAATGGCTCCGCGGCTTTTCTTTGTGCCGCCAGGTGCGAAAGCCGGAAGGAGTCATTCCATGAAACGCGCACCCAATACCCAGCCGCCTTTCCAGAACAGCATACTTGCCGGACTCAGCCGCGAGGCGTATGCGCGATTTGCGCCGCATCTTGAGGCGGTGTCGCTTCCGGTGGGCCAGGTGCTCTCCGATGCCGGCGGCATCATATCGCATGCCTATTTCATCAACTCCGGAATGGTGTCGGTGGTGGCGGCGCTGCGCGACGGCAATACGCTGGAGGTGGGCGTAATCGGCCGCGAGGGAGTCGTAGACATTAACCTGCTACTCGGTGGTGAGATCACATTTAACCGCGTAATCGTCCAGGTGGCGGCGACCGCCTTGCGCATGAAGGCCAAGGTCCTTATCCGCCTGTCGAACGAATCCGGTTCCCACTTGCGAGGGATTGGGCAGCGATATGTTCAATACCGGGTCAACCAGACCTCGCAGTCGGCCATTTGCAACAATGCCCATGAGATCGAAGCGCGGCTGGCGCGCTGGCTGCTCACAACGGCCGATACGGTAGGCGAAGACCGTTTTGCACTCACCCATGAGTTCCTGTCGCAAATGCTGGGCGCCAGGCGGTCCAGCGTGACCCTGGCCGCTGGAGCGCTTTCACATGCCGGTGTGATCGAATATCACCGGGGGCGCATCCTCATTTTGAACCGGGCATCTCTTGCGGGGCTGGCCTGCGAGTGTTACACAACCCTCAATCGCGAGTTCATTGCCATCCGCAATGCCTGAACGTCTTGTGTTGGTTGAACCACGAATGTTGGTTATCGAACCGACAGAGGCCAAACGAATGAGTTACAGTGCCGAGTTTTGGAGATTATGGGATTGGCCCCCTCAAGAACGCTCTCGCATCCCTCAGGACACGAATCCACTCAGAACCTGCTGCTCGCGCAGTTTCCGAAAGATATCTACCGAAATATCGCTGAAGAACTCGAACCTGTTAAGCTGCAGCTAGGTCAGACCCTCTACCATGTTGGCGACCGGATGGGCCATTTGTATTTTCCCAGCAAGAGCGCCATGCTGTCCCTGCTCTGCATCAGCGATGACGATAATGCGGTGGAGGTAGCTGTCACCGGCTGGGAGGGATTTGTTGGATTTGGAACGTTAATGGGAGCGGAGTTCGCGACCCACCAGGTCATCTGCCAGATGACCGGCTCCGCCGTGCGCATCAAGGCTGGCGTGATGCGTAAACTGGCTGACAACCGCCCGGAAATACGCAGCCTGCTTTTACGTTATGTACAAGCGTTGATCGGCCAGATTTCGCAAACGGCGCTTTGCAACCGTATACACTCCGTGGAAGAGCGGCTGGCCCGATGGACCCTGGTAAGCCAGGACCGGACTGAGACCCAACAACTGCCTCTGACCCATGAGTTTCTGGCTAGAATGCTGGGCGTGAACCGCTCCACGGTGAGCCTGACCGCCGCAACCCTGCAAAGGGCCGGCGTGATCCGCTACGTGCGCGGAAAATTCACCATCCTCGATCGCAAGCAACTGGAGGAAATCTCCTGCGATTGCTATCGGATCGTAAGGGAACAGTACAACCAACTGGGAATACTGCGAGAGCCGTGAAAGCCGCAGAGTGGAAGCGGCTCCTTTCTTAATGCTTTATGGTCTTAATGCCTTATGGTTGGGGCTGACACCTGGTCTTCCAGTGGATACGCCGTTAACAAAAATGCCAGAAGGCCCTGCTTCACTCAAGAAGTAAAAGCACAAAAAGGAAACCTGCGCATCCACGCTGGTGGATACGCAGGGGATTTGATGGTTTACTTGCTGGCGCGGGCTTCGCGGAAGTCTCTCTGTACTTCGGCTACAAAGTCGCGGGCGTCAGGCGGAGTTGGAATTTTGCCCGAGAGAATCTCGCGGAAGGGAACGACACGACCGTAGAGTTGCTTTGTTGTGTCATCGTCTTGCCTGACCTTGGCTCCACTTAACTCGACTCCGGCAAAGAGCCCTTTAGCGCGGGAGTAACTCAGGATCTCGCTGTTCAGTTTCCAATCGGTGCCGGCGGACGCTGAACGGCCGACCGGCCCCGCGGCAGCGGAGGCGTCCACGCCAATTTCAAATTTGCTGGAGAGCAGCTTCTGCACGCCTTTGTCATTCATCACCACCAGAAGCAGATCAACGCCCTCAGCCCCGATCTGCGCTCCATAACTGCCGCCACCCAGGAACACGGGAGCGGCGGCGCTCCATCCGTTGGGTGTGCGGCAGGTAGCGTATCCGCGGCCGTACCGTGCGCCTATGATGAAACCGGCCTTTTTCACGCTAGGGATCATGATGACGCACTTGGCGCCAGACAGGATCTCGCTGGGCACGCCTTTGTCGGGCGTATTCATGATTTCCTTGAGGGCTTCGGCCGCCTTTTGCGCGCGCTCTGCGGCCTTGTCATCGCTTTTTTCGGCGCGGTTTTCCGCGTCACGCTCGGCTTTCGTTGCTTTCGTGTTGCTGGTTCCGGTCGATGTGCTCTGATCGGGATTGGTCTGCGCCAGTCCGCAAAGACCAAATGCCGCCAGGAATGTTGTAAGAAGGAAGAATCGTTTCACGTTAACCCCCAAATTTTCCCAATAATCTTGGATATTTGTTCTGATGAGCATCGCAGAGCGGCGGATGCCAGCGCACGGAAACACGATTAGTATTGGCTAGAGACACCATAGTATTGCTTGGGAAGCCAGATGCTGCTCTGGTTTTTCAGTACTCGCCGGAATTGCGCTATTGCTAGTACGGCCCGGTGACTCGTATGCTGACAGACTTACACCGGGAGCCTCGAGAACATGAATGTAGCGCCGGAAAAACTGCTGGAAGCATTTCAGCAAAGGTTCAGAGTCAAGCCTCAACTTTTCCGCGCCCCGGGACGTGTGAACCTCATCGGCGAGCACACCGATTACAACAACGGTTTTGTGATGCCTGCGGCCATCGAGCTCTGTACCTGGGTCGCGATTGCTCCGCGCACCGATCGGCAAACTAACGATCGTCACGTTAACGATCGGGAAAATAACGATCGGGAAAATAACGATCGGGAAAATAACGACCGGCGAATCTCGGTTGTCTCCACGCAGTTTGGCGAGGAATTCGAGTTCTCTCTCGATCAGGCCGCTCTGCGGCGCAACTCCTGGACGGACTATGTCCAGGGTGTTGCCGTCACCCTCGACAAGGCAGGCACCAGGCTGCAGGGCGCCAATTTGATGATAGGAGAGAGCGTTCCCATGGGCTCCGGGCTTAGCTCGTCAGCGGCGATTGAGGTCGCTACGGGCTTTTCTCTGTTGAGCATTTCCAGTGCGGAAATGAAGCTCGTGGAACTGGCCAAGCTGTGCCAGCGGGCCGAGAACGAATTTGTAGGAGCGCGTTGCGGCATTATGGACCAATTCATCGCCTGCCTGGGGGAACAGGGGCACTGTCTCATGATTGATTGCCAGTCGCTCGACTATCGTCCGCTGCCAATTCCGGAAGATGTATCGCTGGTGATCTGCAACACCATGATCAGGCATGGCCTGGCCGGGGGCGAATACAATGTTCGCCGCTCGCAATGCGAAGAGGCGGTTGCCATGCTGTCGCGCTTTGTTCCAGGAATTCGTTCGCTGCGCGACGTGACTCCCGAGCAAGTGGAGCGCTTTGGTCCGGAGCTGCCGGAAGTAATCCGTAAGAGATGCCGGCATGTCGTTTCGGAGATCCAGCGAGTCAGAGACGCTGCCCGGGCGCTGGAATCCAGCGATCTGGTGCAATTTGGAGAGCTGATGCGCCAATCGCACTCGAGCCTGCGCGACGATTATGAGGTAAGCTGCCGAGAACTGGACCTGATGGTGGAGATCGCGGCCAGGCAGCCGGGAGTTTATGGGGCGCGCATGACCGGGGGTGGCTTTGGCGGCTGCACCGTGAATCTGGTACGAAAAGGAGAGGCGGAACAGTTCAAGACCACGGTCGCCGCTGAATACCACCGCCTCACCGGGATTCGTCCGGAAATTTATAGGACGGGAGCCGCCGCGGGCGTGCGGCAAGTCCTTTGACTCTCCTGGTGTTTCAACATGGTGTTTTCAACAATGAATTATTATTCGACTTTTGTTCCGGGCCTGCTGGAGCCTGTTCAACATGCGCTCACTCAAACTCTGCCAGATTGCAGAGTTCATCTGACGCTTGATGGCCTGATTGCCTACGAGTCGAATGCCAATCTGGAAGAGGTCCGGGCGCTTCCGTTTGTTACAAATACCTTCCATATACTCAAGAGTTTTCCGCGGCAGCCTGGCCGTACGATACGCAATATGGCTTTACAGATCCTCAGTGACCGTGCCCTGAGCATCAAGATTGTTCCGCCGCTTGAGCGGTCAGGCACTTTTCGCGTAATCACCTCTCTGGCGAACCAGTTGGTCCCTCTGGACGAAGCCATTATGCGCGACCTTGAAAAGCGCATCACTGCCCGAACGGACCTGGTCCCCAACAGAAGCAAGCCCGACCATGAGATATGGCTGCTACAGCGGACAGAAGGCCATGGCTTTTTTTCCGTGCGCATGAGCCGCCACAAGGCCTATGACAAGCTTCTGCAGAAAGGGGAGCTAAGACCCGAACTTGCCAACGTCCTCTGCCGGCTCTCCGAGCCCCGCGCGGACGAGCTGTTCCTGGACCCTTTTTGCGGCTCAGGCGCCATTCCGATCCAGAGAGCAAGTTTCGCTAAGGGCCTGATCATTGCCAGCGACAACAATCAGCAAAAGATTGATCTGCTCAAGCAACGGGTAAAAGATCTGGACCTGAAGAAACGGATTGTAGTCCGTTGCGAAAATGCCCTGGATCTGGGCCGCTATGGGGCAGGATCAATCCACAAGATTGTCACCGATCCGCCGTGGGGCCATTTCGAGGCTACAGATGTCCCGCTGGAGGAGTTTTACGATCGTATGGTTGCCGAATTTGCACGGCTCCTGGTCCAGCAGGGCCGTCTGGTGGTCGTTACCGCGCAGACCGCTGCTTTCGAAGCAGCCGCCGGCAAGGTGGCGTCCCAGTTAGACATGATCGAGCGGTTCAATATTCTGCTATCCGGCAAGAAGGCGGTCGTGTATGTGCTTGTCAGGAAGTAAGACCGCGGTGCCGGACGCCTAGTCGCTAGAGCGACCGCTCGCTGTCGGTCAGGCTCTGGAGAGATAAGTACCCTCAGCCGTATCAACCTTGATCTTTTCGCCTTCGCTGATGAATGGAGGCACCTGAACAATCAGCCCGGTTTCGGTTTTGGCAGGCTTTGTCACGCTGGATGCCGTGGCGCTCTTCAGGCCGGGCTCCGTCTCAACAACGGTCAGTTCTACGGTTTGCGGCAGTTCGAGCCCAACCGGCTTGCCATCAAAAAATTCGACCTGCACCTGGAGGTTCGGTGTGAGGTAATCCACCGCATCGCCAAGGACATCATGCGTAAGGTGCGTCTGCTCGTAGTTCTGGGTGTTCATGAAGCAGTACTCATCCCCGTCCTTGTAAAGGAACTCCATTGCAATCTCGTCAACGGTGATTTTCTCGATGGGATCGCCCGAACGGAAACGGTGCTCGAACGTACTGCCGGTGCGCACGTTCCGGAGCTTGGCCTGGATGAAGGCGCGCAGGTTACCCGGGGTCCGATGCTCCACCTTGGAGACCGAATGCAAATCATTGTTATGTTTAATGACCATGCCGGGACGAAGTTGTGTGGCAGGAATCGCCATCGCTCAATAACTCTCCTTAATTTGTTGCGTGACAAGTTTTTACTGCAAGGCCGACAGAACGCGGAACAGCGTCATGCACCGATTTCCTATTTTACACGGAGAGCGTTTCGTTGCGAAAACCTTCTGTCCATTTGGTCATGTCTTATCCATTTTGTCATCTTGAGGCGCGTTTTTTGCGCCGAAAGACCTATGTATTCGAATGCGCAGCCAAGGTCTTTCCATGTGAACCTTAGTTTCTAACGATCAATTTGATTTCTGTTGCGCGGCTAGTCTTGATTTGCGAGTGCTTGGTGAACGCAGGGCAGTGCGTTTGGGTCACATACAAGATCCTTTCGCAACCAGCAAAATACATAGGTCTTTCGGCGCAAAAAACGCGCCTCAAGATGACAAAATGGGAAAACAACGTCAATCACGATATATTGAATCGCTGTTTTTCATGAGGGTGCCTGTTGTTAATGGAAAAGGCTTCTTAAACGGCAGTCAATTTTGGGAATTCGATCTGTGAAAACAGGAGGAAGAAAGATGAAGCGCTTAAACGTTGTTGGTTGGGTTGTTCTGCTGGCGGCATGTTGCGTTGCCAACCCCGCATTGGCCCAAGTAAATTTGGGCTCCTATAACGTCAACCCCAATACAGTCACGGTGGCCGGGGTCTCCTCGGGCGGTTTTATGGCCGTGCAACTCCAGGTAGCCTATTCCAGAAGTATCTTTGGCACGGCGGTATTTGCCGGCGGGACGTATTTTTGCGCGCAGGACAACTTATTTCTATGGGGAAATGTCTGCTCCACCGGCTCGGGTGTCCCCGTTGCGTCTCTGGTGAGCTTTACCAATTCGGAAGCCGCGGCCGGACAGATTGATCCCACCAGCAACATTGGCGGCAAGCCAATTTACATGTTCAGCGGCGTTTTCGATAGCGTAGTCCAGCAGCCGACTATGGACGCTCTTCACCAGTACTACCAGAGCTTTACCACCAACAGCCACATCAACTACAACAACTTTACCGGTGCGCAGCACTCCTGGGTCTCGCCGGATGCGTTCACCGCCTGTGCGGTGCTTGCGGCCCCCTTCATCAACAACTGCGGCATCGATCCCGAAAAGACATTTCTGAGCATGTTCTACGGGCAATTGAATGCCAGGCACTCCAATGGCATGGGCGGGAGCTTCATCCAGTTCAACCAAAACCAGTTTTGCCCCAACAGTAATTGCTCATCCATTGACATGGACAGCACCGCCTGGGCGTTTGTCCCGCAGAGCTGTGCGCAAAAACAGGCCTGCCGTTTGGTAGTTGCCCTGCACGGCTGCCAGGGGAACCAACAGACGATTGGAACCACGTTTATTCAGAGCTCGGGAATCAATGAGTGGGCCGATGGCAACAACATCATCGTTCTGTATCCCCAGACCATCGCCTCCTTCTCTCCCGCAAATACGGCCGGCTGCTGGGACTGGTGGGGCTATACCGGCCAGAACTACGCCCTGAAGAGCGCACCTCAAATGGTCGCCATCATGGCCGAGGTCAACCAGATTACGGGCGGCAGGGAACAGTTCCTTGGTCATCCGTAATCGGTGTCGTTAACGGCATGAAATGCACCTGGGGCTCAATCAAGAAAAACTAAATTGCACCACGGAGGCGCGGAGACGCGGAAAAGAGGAAACTAAAAAATCGCTTTTTCTCCGCGCCTCCGATCCCCGATTTGTTGATCAGTGGTGTCAGTGCAAATCAGTGGTAAGTTTAGGTTTTTCAGCGTTGATCCGCGTTAAAAAGCGTTTTGATTGCGGCTCTGTCGCACAGTGGTAGGTTTTGTTTTCCGCGTCGGCTAAAATGAATGAGAGCCATATGCTGATCAAGAGACCCAGCGACATACCTTTTTCAGAGATCACTTCCAAGTCCACGTACATGGATCGGCGCAAGTTCATTTCCGGGGTGGCTGCGACCGGGGCTGCGCTGGCGGCCGGTATTTATCTGGGCAATGGTGGATACGAAACCGCAGAGGCCAGCACCAGGCTGACCGGCATCGTAAAGAGCCAATTCAGCACCACTGAAAAGCCGAATTCGTTGAAGGACATCAGCAATTACAATAACTATTACGAGTTCAGTACAGATAAGTACGAGCCCAACGTTATGGCTGCAAAGTTTCGTACGCGTCCCTGGACAGTTTCAGTGGAAGGCCTGGTCGCGAAGCCAAAAAAACTGGACGTGGACGACATCATGAAGCTGGCCCCGCTGGAGGAGCGCATCTACCGCTTTCGCTGCGTCGAGGGGTGGTCCATGGTCATTCCCTGGGTCGGTTTTCCTCTCAGTGCATTGATCAAACAAGCGGAGCCTCTGGGCAAGGCTAGGTTTGTGGCCTTTGAAAGCGTCCTGGCGCCCGACCAGATGCCCGGCCAAAAACGGGACGTTCTAACGTGGCCCTATGTCGAGGGCCTCCGCATGGACGAAGCCATGCACCCGCTTTCAATTCTCGCGGTAGGGATTTATGACGAGGTCCTGCCCAACGTGGATGGCGCTCCGGTGCGGCTGGTAGTTCCGTGGAAGTATGGATTTAAGAGCATTAAAGCGATTGTGAAAATCAAGTTTGTGGAAGGGATGCCACCGACCGCGTGGAACAGGATGTCTCCCAGCGATTACGGTTTCTATTCCAATGTGAACCCTAAGGTGGACAATCCGCGCCGTAGCCAGACCAAGGAGCGCCGCATCGGCGAATTTCTCAAACGGGAGACTTTGATGTTCAATGGGTACGCAGACCAGGTGGCAAACCTCTATTCAGGCATGGACCTGCGCAAAGATTTCTAATGCCCAAGAATTTCTGATGCTAAAAATACCAACTCCCCGCGAAAATCTTATTCGGATCCTGAAGGTCCTCGTGTTTCTGCTGTGTCTTGGCCCTGTGGGCGTGCTGATCTGGAAATTCCTGCACGAGCTGCTGGGGGCGAATCCCATTGATGTGATCACGCGCTCTACCGGAAGGTGGACGCTTACTTTTCTATTGATTACTCTGGGCGTTACGCCGCTCCGCCGGCTTACCGGCATGCCCTGGCTGATTCGTTTTCGCCGCATGCTGGGTCTGTACGCTTTCTTTTATGGCTGCCTGCACCTGACCACCTATGTCTGGATGGACAAGTTTTTCGATGTCCACGAGATGGTGCAAGACATTCTCAAGCGACGCTTCATCACCGCCGGAATGACAGGATGGCTGCTTATGCTACCTCTGGCTTTGACCTCCACTACCGGATGGATCCTGCGTCTGGGCGGCAAGCGTTGGCAGAAGCTCCACAGGCTAATCTATTTCAGCGCCGCAGCGGGAGTAATTCACTTCATCTGGCTGGTAAAAGCCGATCTGCAAAAGCCCCTGACCTACGGCGCAATCCTGGCCGTTTTGGTCGCATACAGGCTGCTCATGTGGGCAATGGCAAGGGTAAGAGCAAAATCCAGACCAGCGAAGGAACAACTGACAGCGAGCAGCTAGGCCGTTATGCTGGCTGTTACGAGAATTCTGTTTTCATTCCGGTATACGCATGGATACTCGCCTGAGAATTTGGTAATTGGGTGACTTGGTAATTGGGTAATTGAATCAAAGGCGAAAATCCGCCCGCGCTGAGAAGAAATATTAGGCTTTGGCCCCAGCACCTGGGCAAAGTGGCGAGTCGATTCGTGCGGCAGCGCCCAAGGCCATGGGTTTTCCGATCACCCGATGAACCGATCACCCGATCACCCGATTCTTACTGAATGGCGGTTCAGTTTTCCCCGATCTTGGTATACACTGTTGCCCGAAGAAAGGACAACGAAGACATGTGGATCCGGAAATTTCAGCGTGACCGGAAGAAGGGCGTCGATTCGCCGATGCCCACGCAAGTTCTTTCCAATGAAGAGTTCATTCCCCGCCCTCAGAGCAAGAAACAAAAAGAGGTCGAATTCCTGATCGGCCAAATGGCCGAAGAGAAATCCAAAAAGCTCGGCATGGACCGCCGGGCCTTCATGACCAGCGCCATGGGCCTGGCCACCTGTTTCCTGGCCTCCAACAAAGTGTGGGGCAAAGTCTGGGAGGTGGATGAAGCTGAAACCATGGATAAAGCCGCTTACGAGGCAAAGCTGCCCAAGAGCGAGTACTTCATCATGGATGTTCAGACCCACTTCACCGATGGCTGGACACCCAACTTCCGCAGCATGGAATTCATGAAGAACATGGGTTTCAACCTGAAGGATGACAAGGAATCGTACAGTTTCAACCAGTTCGTGAAGGAGATGTTCTTTGACGCCGAAACCGAGATGATCGTAATCTCCGGCGTGCCCGGTCCTCCCGAAAAGAACCGTGACGAGACCGGCAAGATCCTGGAAGGCCGGGCCCGCGGTGGCGGCCCCATCCTGCCTAGCTGGCTGATGGCGGAGTCCCGTGACACCATCAACAAGTTCGCCAACTCCCGCCGGGCCCTGAGCCAGGGCAACCTCGCTCCCAATCACTATTGGGACAAGACCAAGAACGTTCTTGATAAAGCGGCGACCCTGGAGCAGATGGAACGCGAGATCAACGTTTACAAGATTGCCTCGTGGAAGTGGTATTGCCACACTGATCCCGGCCGGTCCGGTCATGGCTTCCAGCTCGACGATGACGACGCGGCCTGGTTCTACCAGGAGTCGCGCAAGCGCGGGTTGAAGACCTTCTCCGTACACAAGGGATATTCGTATCAGTCCCGCATTCTTGGCCACCTGGCCAATCCTAAAGACGTGGAGAAGGCGGCGCTCAACAACCCCGACCTCAACTTCATCATTTATCACTCAGCCATCCAGCACGGCCCCAACGAGCCGGAGTATGCCGCCTCAATGGATCCCAAGACGGGTGACTTTGCCTGGCACAACATCCTCATGGACATTAAGAAGCGCAACCCGAAGATCACCAACGTGTATCCGGAGATTGGCAGCTTCTTCAACGTCCTGGCCATCGCTGATCCGCCCATGTGCATGCACGGCATGGGAAAGAACATCAAGACCTACGGCGCTGACCATGTGATCTGGGGTACCGATTGCCTGTGGTGGGGCTCCCCGCAATGGGCCATCGACGCGTTTAAGCGCTTCCAGATCAGCGACGAGTTCTGCGAGAAATTCGGCTATTCCAAGATAACCAAGGAAGACAAGGCCAAGATCTTTGGCCTGAATGCCGCTCGCATTTACGGTGTCGACGTGAAGGACAAACGCAAGCCGATCTCACCCGACATTCTCGACAAGCTGAAGAGCGCTTATCTCGAACACAACATCCCGCGCGAGAACGCCGCGTACGGATGGGTCCGGGCCGACGACTAGAAGCGGATGATGAAAACATGCTTGATGGCGGCCCTGCTGGCGATGGCTTGCGCCTTCGCCTGGCAGGGCGCTGCCACTCAGAAAGACACCGTTCCCCAAAAAACCGCGTCCCAGCCCCAGGCGACCGGGGTTCGGCATGACCACGTGGGCAAGCCCCTGCCTGACTACATGACTGGCGACCAGTGCCTGTTTTGCCATCGAGGAGTAGTTGGCCCCACGTGGCAGCAGGAGCCTCATGCCTGGACGATACGTGAGGTGGGCGTGCCTCCCAGCGTCCCCAAGCCCCCTGCTGACGCAACTCACATTATCGGAAGCGCCCAGCACTTCCGCGCGCTGAAACTGATTGGCTACGGCAAGTTCGCGGTGCTTGGGAACGACGGCAAGACCTGGCAGTCTGATGTCTTCGCCACCCAGTGCGCCGGATGTCACACCACCGGAGTCGATCCTAAAACGCATGCCTTTTCTGTCTTTGCCTTCGATTGCTACTCCTGCCACGGAGATATCACAGACGACCACAGTAAAAAACCCGAGTCGGTCTTCCTTTCATCCAAACGCACTCGCGAGCCCCGCGAGATCGTAGCCATCTGCGGGCAGTGCCACTTGCGCGGAGGCCGCTCTCAATCCAGCGGCTTGCCCTATCCCAACAACTTCGTGGCCGGCGACGATCTGTTTGCCGATTTCAAGGTTGATCTCAAGCGCGCCGACGATCCCACTCTCAACACCGCCGACCGCCATGTCTACACGTACACCCGCAACGTCATGGAACTCGGACTAAAGCAGACCTGCATGGACTGCCACCGAATCCACGGCGACCCAGCACTGAAACATGCCATCTGTGTAGACTGCGAAGACCCTACCGATGCCGGCAAGGGCGCAAAGCCAGCCAAGCCAAGAAGCGCCACCTGCGACTATTAAGGAATTCGAACGTGCATCGTGGGACCTTGCACTTGCTGTCGCGTGAGAGAGCGTGGAGATTCTTCGGCCAAAGAACGGCCTTGAATGACAAGGGATAGAAGGTGGAGTGAAACGAAAACGTTCACAAATCACGCTGCTGAACCCGCAACCCACATACCAAAGCCAACACTCAACTAACCCACACTCAACTAACCCACATTCAAGTAGCGATATCCAGCAAGCCACATCCACTCTAAGCCACACCCACCCTGATCACTGTTTTCACGCGCCACCCTCTCCACCCCTCGTCATTCTGAGGGACGCTTTTTGTCCCGAAGAATCCCCAAGATGCCGTCGCGGTATCGTTCGCGTGGTCGATCACGAAGTTCCTCGTTTTTCTCCACACCCCTCAATGACGCAATTTCATTACCGCACAAAAAACCGGGCGGCCGCAGCCGCCCGGCACGTTCTGAATGCTTATCGTCAGAAGGAATACTGCACTCCCAACTGGATCAAGCGCGCAGGATTGATTGTGCTGCCGATCTGTCCAAAAGGAGCACTTCCGCTTCCAGTCCCTATGCCAAGGACCGAGGGTTGCCGGAACGATGGATGGTTGAATACGTTGAAGAAGTCGGAGCGTATATCCAGCGCATGACGCTCATAGAGTTTAAAGCGTTTTGCCAGCGACATGTCCCAGTTCTGCTGCCGAGGTCCCCGGAAAGCATTGCGGGGCACATTGCCAAATCCAGTAGGCGTGTCGCCAAGAAGCACATTCCCTATGTTCGTGCCCCCGGCATTTAGTACTGCAGGCGTCGCGCTGAAGCAGGCGGGATTCAGATATCCCACTCCCGTATTGATCTGGTTCTGGATGCTGCCAGGTGTATAAGCGCTGGAGATCGAACTGCAATTGAAGATCCCGGTTGAAGTTCCGCCACCGAACGCTCGCCCACCGTTAGGGTCCGTGACTGAGAAGGGCAGGCCACTCTGGAGGACGGTAATGCCACTGATGCTCCATCCCTGAAAGGCCTGGCTGCCCCAGATGCCGCTCTTGGGCACAGGTAAGTCGTAAACATAGCTAACCACCAGACGGTGGGGGCGGTCGAAGTCGCCAATCGAACGGTTCAGAGCAGGATTCAGGTTGCCAAAGTTGGTTAAAGCGGCGCCCAACTGGCCGGCTTGCGTGGCATTCAACTCGTCCGTGCTTTGCGATCCGCTCACGTTGTCGATTGTTTTGGACCAGGTGTAGGCCGTCTGCAAATACAGCCCTTTCTGGAAACGATGCGAGAGGGTCACCTGGCCGGAGTGATAAATGGCGAACCCTATGTTGCCGTCGACGCGGGCCCCGCGCCGGCGGGACAGCCCCAGTGCCGATACGCGCAAAGGCTCATTGTTTACGGTGTTGGTGGTGATGTTATAGGTAACTCCGTTCATGTCTTTCACAACAATGGGGTTGGAAGGACTGGCCAAGGCCGCCTGGAACGGGTTATAGATTCCGAGTCCGCCTACGTAGTGCGCGCCCACATAGCCCACCTCCAGGGTCCAGGCTTTTCCCAGATCGCGCTGTACGCCAAAGTTCCACTGCTGGTTGTAAGGAGCATGCGCATTGGTAGGCACGGACGAAAATGAGGCTAGGTTGATGGAACAGTTGGTCGCGCCCGTGGGAGCGACGCCTCCGAAGTTGAGGCACGGCTGTCCAGCATCGTTCACAAACTTTGGGAAGTTGCGAAAATCGTTCGGATCGCCAGGTGTTCCGGGACCGGTTATTCCAGCAAAATGCGAGTTCTGAGGAATGAAGTTTGGATCGACCGCTGAACCCGCAGGTTGAGTAGGCGTCGGGTTTGCAAGGGTGGTTCCGGGACTCGCGGTGGCCTGTTGCACAAAGAACGGAGGCCCCAGCGAGCCCTGGAGGAAGTTCTGATTGGAGAGGCGCTGGACGTAGATTCCATAGCCTCCACGCACGACAGTCTTGTGGTCGTGGAATGGGTCCCACGAAAAGCCGGCGCGCGGGCCGAAGTTCTTGTTGAGGCGGCAATGCGGAGCGCCGCAGTCGCCAACACCCTGGGTCCCGACGATGCCGGGCAGGTTGCTGTTCTCTGCAAACAGGAAGGGGTTTTGGTTCGGTACACGCGAGACATCGAAGATGGTGCTGCGGAACAGCAGGTCATGGGCAAACTCCAGCGAATCCCAGCGCAGCCCCAGGTTCACCGTGAGGTTCGACAATATTTTGTAGTCGTCTTCGAAGAAAGCGCCAAAATCGGTGGCGCGGAAGTAGCGTTGCGGATCGCCCGAGGCGGCCTGAACGGTGTTGATGTTCCCCTTGAGGAAATTGGTAAAGGTGGAAAAGTTCAGTGCGCCACGGATGGCGAAACGATTAAAGCGGTTGAGCTGGTAACGAGTCGCCCCTCCGCCTGCTTTGAGGCTGTGCTTGCCGATAATCATTGACCAGGTATCGTTGTAATCAAAACTATTGGAAGTGGTGCCGCGCTCGTCGTTCACGCCCGTACCGAAAGAAAAAGCACCGTTGACCGACACCTGATAGACGCCTGGAACAGTGCTCGAATTGGGCCGGGCCGCGCCAATGTCGGAAAGCTTGACGATATCCGTAGGAGCAAACGAGGAGATGAACCGGCTGAACCCAAAGTGGAATTCATTCAGCTGCCGGTTGCTGATCTGGTGGGTGTGGCCAAGCGAGAAGAAGCGGTTCTTCTGGATGCTGATTTGAGGAAAGGCCAGACTGGAGGCCGTTCCGAATGGGGCGTTTGTATCTCCATTGTCCCAGAACCAGCGTCCGGTGATCTTGGATTTGCCGTCGAAGAATGGACGGTCATAAGAGATTACATACTGGGTGTCGTTTACCGGCGCAACGCCGCTGAACACGCATTTCATGCTGGTCGCCGTGGTCGCTGAGCAACCGTTTTGTCCAACACGTGGAATCAGGAACGTGCCGCCGTAATAGCTGTTCTTGGCGTTCAGAATATTCAGCGCAGTGGGATCTACCTGCCCGGCCGTAACGCTGAAGCCGCTGGCAGCCAGCAGCGTTGGCGAGGTTGTCCCGTCAGGGTTGGTTAGAAAGATCGGTGAATTCACCGTGGTTTGCGAGGTGGCCGGGCTGACGCCGTTACGCGCCCGCAACCCTTGAACGTTTCCAAACCAGAAGCCCCCTAGAGCAGGCATAGGCCCGCTGGCGCTGAAGCCGAGCACATTCTGCAGGAATTTCCCTCGCGGGTTTTTTTGGTGATTGGTGAACCACTCGTTAGCGTTCAGCCAGTCGTTCCTATGTTGCCAATAGGCTTCTCCATGAAAATCCTTGGTCCCGGATTTGAAGACCAGACCAACGGCCCCGCCGCCCTTGGTGCCCGAGGAAGCGTCATACAGGGACGTGGCGACGTTGAATTCCTCAATGGCATGGGGATTGGGCAAGGGAATGGTATCGAAGTGGGCCAGATTGAAATCGTTTACATTGATGCCTTCCAGCGAAACACTGTTGTTGCTGGTGCGCTGGCCATTCACATTGATGTCAACAATGCCTCGGTTGGCGTTGCGCACGTCTGGCATCTCGCCGGAGGTCCCGGCGGAAAGCCCCAGCAAGAGCATGAAGTTGGGTACAGGCAGCGGCAGCGCCTGCAGGGTCGCGGCGTCGATGGGCTGCCCGGTGGTCGCGCTCTCGGTGTTGACCTGCGTGCCCGTAGCGGTTACTTCCACCACTTCATTCACATTTCCGAGCACAAGCTTCGCGTCCAGGCGCGAAGCCTTGTTGAGAATCACAGTCACCTTCTCGCTGAACTGCTTGAACCCGGCTGCTTTGATATTGACGGTGTAATCGCCTGGGGGCAGCAAGGTGACGGTAAACAGGCCGTCACCGGTGGAAGCCACAGTGCGCTCCACATTCTTGGTGGCGTCGTTGACAATGGTAATGGTCGCGTTGCCGATGACAGCGCCGGAGGGATCCGTCACGGATCCGGAAATAGCGCCGGATTGCGCGCTTTGAGAAAATGCAATTCCTGCCAACAACAGTAGCAGCACCAGCAGGACAACTGATCGAGAGAAGCCCCTAGTCATCTCACCCTCCTGAGAAACGGATTTCAGCCCTTAGCGCACGAGGGCGAAAATCCTAAAATGTCTTGGCCGCCAAAGCGGCTTAACTCTATACCAATTGGCTGTTTGGGCATAGCAGAAAACGTTTCCATGGGGAAATTTCGGAGGGCTGCAAAGAAGACTTCGTCTTCCTCCGCAGAGAGAAAATGGGGGCGAAAAAACACAGGAGTTTGAACGTACCAGGGGTTCTTCCGGCGCAAATGGGAGTGAGGCCCTAGCAGACGTGCGCTTCCAGACAGGAGCCCTATACCGATCTCTTAGGAGATTGGACCGTTCTTACTATCGGCTGGCCGTCAGCGTGCCGCGCACCCGGTCGCGGTAGGCGATGGCCAGTTCCAGCACACGCCGGAACTCAGCTACGTCAACATCACGCTCGCTGCACGCGGTCATAAGATTGCCATCATCCTTGAAGTCCCCGCACCACTCAATCACCTGTTCATCGGACCAGCTTGGCGAATACTGGAGCATCTTGTCGTCCGGCATCCGGTCCATGTAGGCGCGCAGGTTGTAGCTCGTCTCATCGGGGAATTCACCCACAAACGGCTCTTGTTCGAAATTCCAAACGGGTTTCTCGGTACCACTGAAGACTGGTTGCTGCATAAGGTCTAATATCGTATCAATCTCCAGCCTTACGCGCCAGCCCAACCCGCACTTTCGCGATGGGCCACCAATGAGGGCGAAACCCTTCCTAGGTCTTGTTTTCTGCTCGTCTCTGCGAACTCCGCGAACTCTGCGGTGAAGATTGGATTTTGTCTTTCTTCTGTGGTGTGGTTAAGTTTCTGATTTTGTTCTTCTCCGTACTACTATCCGTCAAATTCTTCTCGTGCTGCGACGATTTTCTTTGCTTTTCCTTCGTGTCCTTGGGGTTTCTTTCGTGTTCCTTTGTGGTTAAGGTGTTGGTTCTCCTTTGCGACCTTCGCGTCCTTTGCGGTGAACGGGTTTTGGTTGTGGCTCGGCTACGCTGTGTCTCCGTGTCGAGAGCCAGCCCTTGAGCGTAGCGAAGGGTGGTGGGTTTTGACTTTTTTGGGTTGCGGCTATGCTGCGAAATCTCCGCGGACCGGCTTGGTTGCGGCCCGTCGCGCTGTGTACAATGGCGCGCATGCTCAACGGAATCCTTAAATCATTTGCCGCTTTGGCCTTGGGTGTAGCCTGGATCTGCAACGCGCAAGAGGCGCCGCCAGCGCCGCTCGCACACTTCCATCATGTTCACCTGAACACTGCCGATCCCACGGCGGCCATCGCCTTTTACACCGCCAAGTTCGATTGTGAGAAGGCCAGGTTCGCCGGGTTAACAGACGCCGTGTGGGCCCAAAAATCCTGGCTGTTATTCAATAGGGTTGATAAGCCACCCAGGACCGAGATCACCTCTGCGATCTGGCACATCGGCTGGGGCGCCGAGAACATGAAGGAGACCTACCAAAAGCAGCTCGACAGCGGCACAAAGTTCGAAACTCCCATCACCGACATCAGCGATATCGGCGGCGGAAACGCTCAGGGCGTCTTCTTCTTTGCCTATGTCGACGGTCCCGACCATCAGTTGATCGAGTTGAACACGGCCCCTCATCATCATTTCGGGCATATACACCTGTTGAGCAAGGACCCCATCGCAGCCGGCGAATGGTACATGAAAGAATTTGGGCTTGTCCGCCGTGGCTCCGGCCCCATCTCCCGCGAGCCGCGCATGTATCGCGGATTCCAGATTGGCCCGGCGATGAGCCTGATGATGGATAACGTCAACTTCATCATCTTTCCCATGGAGTACGCCAAAAAGCAATGGCCCGACCTGTGGAAAGACCGCACCGACTTCGAGTCAAGCAAGGGCCACGTAACCGACCACATCGGCTTCAGCGTAGACAGTCTGGATCAAACCCTGGCGCGCCTGAAGAAGGACGGCGTCAAGGTGACGGACGAACCCCGCTCAATCCAGGGCGGCAAAATCAAGTACGCCTTCATCGAGGGCCCCGACCACATCCGCATAGAACTGGTAGAAGGCGGAACGCAGAAGGAATGATCGGCTTACGCCGATCTTCCTTTGCGACCTTCGCGTCCTTTGCGGTAAAGAGGTTCTTGTTTTGGCTGACTGCTGAGTGCTGACTGCTGAGTACTCGGTATAATCCTTGATCATGAACAGGCGCGCATTCATCATAGCTTTGGTAGCTTCGGCGAGCGCGGTGGCACAACAGTCACGCCCTGTTTCCCCCTCCGATACAAGCCAATCCGACCCCCCTGTTGAGTTCATCTGTCCCATGCATCCCGATGTGCATTCTTCGCAGCCCGGACACTGCCCGCGGTGTGGCATGGACCTGGTTGCAAATCTCCCGGACAGGCTTGATTATCCGCTCAGCCTCAAGCTGAATCCACCCAGGGTTCGGGCAGGCAGAGAATTGCAAATGGCTTTTACCGTGACCGACCCAAAGACCGGAAAGCAGGTCACGGATTTTCAGGTCATCCATGAAAAGCTCTACCATCTTTTTATCGTGAGCCAGGACCTGCAATACTTTGTCCACGACCACCCGGAGAAGGGAACAGATGGTGTGTTCCGCTTCGATGCCGTCCTTCCCAAGCCGGGCATGTATCGCATCCTCAGCGACTTCTATCCGCAAGGGGGGACGCCGCAGCTGATCGTGAAGACGGTGGTGGTTCCTGGCGCGCCTATCACTCCGGGCAGCGAACTCAAACCTGAGATGTCGCCTAAGCAATCCGGCAA
>DATMMY010000333.1:0-7080 GCA_035569515.1 Candidatus Solibacter sp.
GACACATTACGCAGATTGCGACGAGTGCAAAAGCAACTAACACTCCGTTTGCCACCAGGTCCGCTGCTTCACCAACATCCATCAGACCTGACAGCAGGGCTACAGCCGCGCCTCCAATCCAGACACACCAATGCGGAGTCCGGGTTTTCGGATGCAGCGACGAAAAAACCTCGGGCACGAGCCCATCGCGAGACATGGCATACCACAGGCGCGTCTGCCCATACTGGAGCACGAACATCACAGAGAGCAATCCGATCAGCATGCCAGCGACAATCACGCCCAGAGATAGCGGCTTCGCTCCAAAGTGCTGCAGCGCGTACAGGACCGGGACGTTGGAACCCGCGGCGCCGGAGCCAAACACCGCATACGGTACCATTCCCAGCAAGACCGCCGCGACGCCGCCATAGAGCAGCGCGCAAATGACAAGCGACGCAAAAATCCCTATTGCAACGTCCCGCTCCGGCCGCTTGGCCTCTTCCGCCGCTACCGAAACGCATTCAAAGCCGACATAAGAATAGAAAAGCAGGATTCCGGCAGCTAGAACTCCCTTCATCCCACTGGGAGCAAATGGATGCCAGTTGACAGGCCGGATCAAAGTACTACCAAGGATCAGGAAGAAGACGATAGCGCCTGCCTTCAGAATTACCATAAGGATATTGGCGCGGGAAAAGACGCGAATCCCCAAAGACAAGACCACAGTCACTGCCAATACCATCAAAAAGGCAGGAACGTTGAAATATGCACCTGTCCATTTACCCTCAGACCAGGCCGGCATAGACCATTGATTGGGAATCAGGATATGGAAATCAGCCAGTCGCGCTTTTAATTCTCCACTGAAGGCGCTTGCCACTACCACGTTTCCCAGTCCGTACTCCAGCACAAGGGTCCATCCTGTCATCCAGGCAGCTACCTCTCCCAAAGCTGCATAGGAATAGTTGTAAACACTACCAGCCAGAGGCATGAGCGACGCCAGTTCGGCGTAACAGGCCCCGATCAGAGCGCAAATCGCGACCAGGAGTAAAAACGAAAGAACAACAGCAGGTCCCGCGGGCGGGTTGGTATGGAATCCGGGCCCCGGCAGCGTGCCATGAAGAAGTTGCCAGATCACCTCAAGGGTCGGCCGGTGTATAGCCGAAGGAATCGGATAGCTTCGCCCCCCTGCGGCAATACCGGCCAGGAAATAGATTCCGGCTCCAATGATCGCGCCGACTCCAATTGCCACCATTGACCACGGGCCTAAAGACTTGTTCAGGCGGAACCGTGGCAGCTCCGAGTCGGCAATCATCCTGTCAATGGACTTTCTTCCGCGAAGTTGGCCGGCCAAAGGCACTCCCTGTTCTGCTAGCGCTTCAGTCATGTGACTGCCGGGCGCACCGGTTGTGCCAATTTATTTGCTTTTTCAAATAGATTACAAATCCCGATTTGCAGCACCGTCGCAAGTCAAAACGTTCGGGCGGCAAGTTTTCTGTGGAATCAGCGGCAAGTGGGCGCCAAAACTCCCGCCAGCCATCATCTCCGCTAAGAAAAGCAGCAGTGTGTCGATTTCCAGGGTTAGTTACTTCCGCGTGACTGAATTCGGAGATTCTGATTGCTTTCCTAAGGGAAAACTCTCAAGATTAAGGCATTTCCGAAGAATGCCGAAGAGTACTGCAGAGAATTGCCGGGTTCCCGGTATTCGATATGCTCATTTTACGGCTGACAATTGTGATGATCCTGGCTGCGGTCTCGGCATCTGCGCAGACCCAGCGCTATAGCTTTAAGAGCTATTCGCGGGACCAGGGCCTCACCAACATGGCAATCACCTCCATGCTGCAGGACCGAACAGGGTTCATCTGGGTGGCCACGCAGAACGGACTGTTTCGCTATGAGGGAAGAACGTTCCGCGAATTCGAGCGAATGAACGAGTTTCCCAGCCGAGACGTGGTGGCCCTGCATGAATCGCAAGACGGCACATTGTGGGCGGGCACGCGGCGCGGACTGGTTCGTCGCAAAGGCAGTCATTTTGAGACGATTAACCTGGGAGAGACGATCGAAATCGTAGGGGCCGGAAGTCTTGCATCGGACCAGGCAGGCCGTCTCTATGTCGGCTCTACCCAGGGGCTCGCGGTCGTGGAGACTGCGAGTGACGGCTCCTACAAGTTTCAATGGCTTTCACGAAAACCGGCATATGGCATCGGGCTGGATTCCAGCGGAAAAGTTTGGTTCGGGTGCGAAACCAGCCTATGCCGTCTCGATTCCGGCAGCGTCACCAACCTGGACAGCCAGTACAAACTTCCCCAGGAGAGATGGGACAGCATCATCACAGATACGGACGGAAACTTGTGGATGCGAAGCGCACGCCGCCTTTTCGAACTCACAGATAATGCGCGGCAGGCGGTAGCGCGAGACCAGGGGCTGCCCACCGCAGGTTTTCCTGCCGGGGCTTTGCAGCGCTTTCAAGGGGGAGAGGTCCTGGTTCCGACGGATCTCGGTCTGGCTTTTCCGGAGAAGGGCCATTGGCGTCTCGTCAACTCGAGCAATGGGCTGTCCTCTGACTCAGTGGTCGCCGTCATCCGTGATCACGAAGGATCACTCTGGATTGGTTTTCATGGGATAGGCATTCAACGCTGGCTGGGTTACCAGCAGTGGGAAAGCTTTACAAAATCAGAAGGCCTTTCCAGTGATGTGATGTGGGGAATCCGAAAAGATGGCCGTGGTGGCCTGTGGGCTGGGACAAATCAAGGCTTAAATGCCAGAGACCCGCAGACGGGTATCTGGCGGGCCTGGCATGAGCGCGACGGATTGCGTGGTGAAAAGGTTCGGGCCGTAGAGGTTGACCACACAGGGGACATCTGGGCAGGAGCCTATCCGGGCGGCGTTTCGCGCTTCAACACCCAGGGCAAACTCCTTGCTACTTATGGAAGCGAAAGCGGACTTACATCGGACCGCATCTGGGGGCTCCTGGCCGATGGGGAAAATCGCATCTGGGTAGGTACTACCGGCGGGCTGTTCCGCAGCACGCCCGTCGAGGCCCACCGCACGCCCCTGCGCTTTGAAAGAATTGCCGTGCCCGGCACGGACGAGCGGGAAATGTTTTACCAACCAGTTCTCGATAAACGAGGATGGCTCTGGTTCCCAGGCACATACGGTTTGGTCCGCCTCAAAGACGACCAATGGAAGCGGTTTGGAGTTGCCGATGGATTGAAATTAGATATCACGTTTGGTTTGACCCAGGCTGCGGATGGCGCAATGTGGGTCAGTTATCGCGAATCAGTGGGCATTACCCGCCTGGAATTCGGTAGCGACAGTGAGCATCCCTCAGTTACCCACTACACCACACAGGATGGACTGCGCTCCGACCACAGCTATTTTCTGGGCTCAAGTCCCAATGGCTCAGTGTGGGTGGGGACCGACCAGGGAATTGATGTGTTTAACGCCGGTCGCTGGCGGCACTATGGACACTCGGAAGGCCTGGCTTGGGAGGATACGGATACAAATGGCTTTTTTGCTGAACCCAATGGCGATGTTTGGATCGGCACCAGCCACGGACTGGCCCACTTCCATCCTCCCGTGGGTTCACAGGTGGAAGAACTACCGCGCGTGTTACTGACCTCCGTTCAATTTGGGGCGGGCGTGACTTGGAACGCCTTGGACTCCCGCATGGACGGAACCCCGGCCCCCTTGGCAATTCGATATGCTGATCGCTCTGGAGTTATCAAGTTTGCGGCGCTGACTTTTCTCCATGAAGATGAAGTCCAGTTTCGTTATCGCCTTGGGAACCTGGAAGATAGTTGGAACGAGACGCAGCAGCGCGAGATCCGTTATCCCAGCGTGCCGCCCGGTCAGTACTCTTTTCAGGTGATGGCGCGCGTTCCCGGCAAGGAGTGGGGCCCGCCGGCAGGGATGTTGCTGGCCATTGCTCCTCCGTTCTGGGAAACCCTATGGTTCCGCTTGCTCTGTGCTGTGGCCGGGATTTTTGTCTTTCTGGGATTTTGGAAATGGCGCATGATAAGAATCCTGAACCAGCGGGCCACGCTGGCAAACCAGGTGAATCTGCGGACTTCCGAACTAATGGCTGCCAATGCTCAATTGGAAGCTTCGCGCCAGGCGGCGGAGGCCCGCACCTTGGAGCTGGCCACAGTCAACCGACAGCTCGAGGCTGCCCGTGAGGCCGCGGAAGCCGCCAGCAGGGCCAAGAGCGAGTTTCTCGCCAACGTCAGCCATGAAATCCGTACTCCGATGAACGGAATCATCGGCATGACCGAGCTCACTCTCGATACCAACCTCACAACGGAGCAAAAAGAATATTTGTCTCTGGTTAAGTCCTCAGGCGACGCTCTGCTGGTTGTCATCAACGATTTGTTGGATTATTCCAAGATCGAAGCAGGGAAACTTGGCTTACGTCTTGCTCCGTTTGACGTGTCCGAATTGTTGAGCGCCACAGTCAAATCATTTGGCTCGTCCGCGCGCGAGAAGAAGCTGAAACTTACCTTCCGCGTTGACGAGCAGGTGCCCAAGTCACTGGTGGGCGATGCCGGCCGGTTGCGGCAGGTCTTTACCAACCTGATAGGCAACTCCATCAAGTTTACTGAGCAGGGCGAAGTCGCCGTTTCCGTGCAGTGCATTTCCCAAAATGCCGGCGCGACAGTCTTGCGGTTCACGGTTCGCGACACCGGCATCGGCATACCGCAAGAAAAACTGGAACTCATTTTCGCTCCCTTCGAGCAGGCTGACAATTCCACGACCCGCAAGTTTGGTGGAACCGGGCTGGGCCTGGCGATCTGTTCCCGTATCATCGAATTGATGGGTGGAAAAATCTGGGCGGAGAGCAAGCTGGGCTCCGGCAGCACATTTCGCTTTACGGCCCAATTTAAGACTGAAGCAGTCAGCTCAGCGGGTGTTGCTTCTTTGCAACCTGGAGACCTCAACGATGACCCGGTTTTCCTGGGCCATCAATCTCCCAGGCGGACATTACGAATCCTGGTTGCGGAAGACAACCGCATTAATCAGGTGCTGGCGGTAAAGCTTTTGGAAAGCATGGGCCATAGGGCGGCCATCGTGGAGACCGGCAGGGAAGTGCTCACCGCCTTGAAAGAATCCTCTTTCGATCTTGTCCTCATGGATGTGCAGATGCCGGACATGGATGGCCTGGAGGCCACCACTGCCATCCGCACCCAGGAAAAGAGCAGTAACCGTCATGTCCCCATCGTCGCCGTGACCGCTCACGCCATGATCGGGGATCGGGAACAATGTCTCAAGGTGGGAATGGATGGTTATATTTCCAAGCCAATCTCACGCCGTGAGCTGGAGCGTGCCATTGAAGCAGCAATGTCGAGTCATGACAGCGCGTTCAATGCACCCGTGAGTTCGCTGCAGAAATCCTGACCAGCCATCAGCGCTGATCCCGTCAATCGGCGGCGACCAAGTCCGCGCTCTCTACCACGTCTTGCGCATGGGATGGGCCTCGGTATTGAAAACAACTTTGTTCAAATCAAGTGTTGCTCTCGGTGCGAATATCAGATAAAGATATTTCAAAGTCTCCGCCAGAAAGAAGCTTTCCATGGAATCCGTTTTCTCCTTGGTTTCGACATTGCGAAGCGCTGCAAATCCGGCGTCCACTCGGCAGTAGCGCACCAGGCTATCGAAGAACGTGTGCCCCATTTGCACGTAGCGCGAATCGTTGGTGAAAAAATGCAGGTAATACGATGACTCAATGATTTCCGGGCGAAGAGGATACCCAGGGTGGACGATCTTCATTGTGGAATAGTCCATCTCCTCCGGCTCAATCCCAAATGTGGTCCACATCTTGTAAGAGGATTCCTGCAGGCGGCGGGCACGGTCCATGTCTCCCGAAAGGGCCAGCACGGCGGGAAAGAATGTATCGAGCCCGCCGAAGTGAGTGGAGATCTTCTTCCCGGTTTTCATGTGCGCCTGGCTGTACCAGAACCCGGTAATGGCATTGTCGCCCAGATACTGGTTGAGGGCCGCAACGCTGGTCCGCCACATCCTTTCGCAGTCTTTGTCGTCAAACAAGAGCCACGCCTTCAGCAGGTATTCGTAATAAGAGTCGATTCCACCGCTGATGTGGCTGGTTGGGTCGGTCCACTTGCCGGTTTCCACGTTGATGGTGGAACCAACCAGGCCGATGGCAGAGCGACGGTTGTAGACCTCCGTTAATGCGCGTTTGGCTTTCTCATAGAAGATCCGCTTGCCCGTAAGCTTGCTCAGCGTGCCAAACTCGATCAGCAGCGTGCCAATCTCCGCCGGATTGCTTTGCGCGCCGCGCACTTTGCCCGTCTTGAGGTTCACGTACACGTAAGGCATTCCCGTGGGAGACTGGAAGGCTGGCAACAACCGGGTTCCTAGATCTTCTGCCAAAGCCAGCAAATGGGTGTCTCCGGTGAGTTGGTAGCTGCTGAGCAGCCCGCCAAGCAACCGGATGGTGATTTCAAAATTTTTTACCTCAATGTCTTTATCGAAAGAGAGGTTCTGTACGATCAGGTCTTTCGTCTTGGCGGCCTCTTCGTTCAGGCCCATCAATACCATGGTGTCGAGCGCATCCACCGGTGTCATGTAAAGGGAGACGCCATACCAGTCATGGTAGCCCTTGCTCAACGGCTTAAGTTCGTCATGCCCCCAGGCATATTGCTTGTACGCGTTCCAGGCGTGCAGGAATTCCTCTCGGATGCGCCCAGCCATGGCATCGTTATCGCTGAGGTCAGCAACATTGTTTTCAGCCTTCGGTGAGGATGTGGGTTGATTGACTTGCTGAGCGCGAAGCAGCCCGCTGAAGGCAAAGCCAAAAAGAAAAACGACTGAACAGAAAAGATGGCCGTATCTCGCGGAGTTGATTCTTGACGATGGTATAAGCATTTTCATCCTGATTGCGTGAAGGAAAGACGTCTTAAGTCCTCGGGTTCCGATCACCCGATCACCCGATCTCCAGATCACCCGATTCTTACTTCCTCAGATACCATGGAATATTCATCACGACGATCTGCTTGTTTCCCGAGAAATAGAGCAAGGCCTTCAAAAGAGCGGCTCTTTGATTGTGCAATAAGAAGTTATACCAGCGCCTCTCAATTTTTTCAGGAATGATCA
>DATMMY010000334.1:0-2787 GCA_035569515.1 Candidatus Solibacter sp.
GAGGCAGATGCTTTATCGCGCGGACCCTTTTCAGATCGATGTTCAGGTGGAGTCCAAGCTCGGCGGAAACTTCATCGTAGTTACCGGCCAGCTCCTGAACCTGAGCACTCCGGGAATTATTGGCCAGGATGCCCGCATCGCTCTTTCCAACATGCGCGGACAAGTCGTAAATGCCGTCACAAATCAATTTGGCGAGTTCAGCGGAGAGATTGAAAACAGCGGAGACCTGCAGATGACGTTCGCAAGTCCCGGTAGCCCCCCAATCGTGATTTCGCTCCGGGATGCGCTCGGGAGTCTGCCTGGAGTTGGGCGATGAATGGCCATCCATTCATGCAGTTGCTGCATATCGCCGCCCCGGTACGTAAGTACCAAGACCGCTGGCAATTTTGTTTAGACAGGAAGACCCATACGTACTATTGGCCCGGAAGATCTGCCCAGCAAGACTTGAAGGGCAGTCAATCGCGCCCATACCGGTCAATTCACTTTCAGGAGAACCCTTCGAAGGGTTTAAACTATGACACGCAGGCTCACCATACTCGTCGCGATGATTACCCTGATGCTTGCTTTTTCGAAGCCGGCAGCAGCGCAAAACCGCTATATTGTCCGCACGACGGGCGGTCTGTCCTCCGTCCTGAATCTCTGCAATCTCCTGCAATGCCAGGTCCAGGGTGGCCTGGACGGCCCGGTCGGCCAGAACTTTCTTGTGACCTCCTCCAATAACTTCCTCGCAAACCTTGTAAACGGTGGCCTGACGCTCGTGGAATCCTTGCTGGGGATCGTGAGCGTTGAGGTCGACCACCTCCTGCCCATCCCACAACCGCCGCCCGGCAGCTTCCCCTCTGGTCTCTACGACAAGACCCCTGTGAATTACTTCGGCACCATCGTTTGGCACGGTTACGCGACCCAGCCGGCAACACATATTATTCGTCTCGTGGATGCGCAGAACGGCTTTCGCATCAGCGGTACAGGGATCGTTGCTGTAATTGATACGGGTGTAGACGTCAACCATCCCGTTCTCTACCAAGTGCTGCTCCCCGGCTATGACTTTACGCGGAACCAGCCAGGCGCCTCCGAATGGCTCGATGTGAGCGGTCTGCAAAGCGGCTATGTCGACACCAACACTCAGAATCAGCAGCCCGGTTATGTGCAACAGTCCACGGCCGCGGTCCTCGACCAGTCCACCGCCGCGGTACTCGATGGCGGGCCGTACTCCGCATTTGGCCACGGTACGATGACCACCGGGCTTGTCCACCTGGTTGCGCCCAACGCTAAGATCCTTCCGCTCAAGGCCTTCTCTTCGAACGGCACGGGCTATCTTTCGAATATCGTTGCCGCTCTTTACTACGCCGTCCAGCACCACGCTAACGTCGTGAATATGAGCTTCGATCTCACCTCTTCATCGCCGTCGCTCACTCAGGCGGCCGCCTACGCCAATAAAGCCGGCGTCGTTCTTGTCGCTGCTGCTGGAAACGAAAGCACGAGCGCGCCTGTTTATCCCGCAGCACTGAACAGTTATGTCGTTGGCATTGCCTCGACGACGAATTGGGACAGTCGCTCATCTTTTTCGAATTTTGGTGCAACGGATGTCTGGATTGCTGCGCCTGGCGAAAATATCATCAGCACCTTCCCCGGCGGTACATATGGAAGTGCTTCTGGCACCTCGTTTAGTTCGCCGATTGTCGCTGGCACCGTGTCTCTGATGCTCAGTGCGAAGTCCTCGCTAAATCAGAATCAGGCATCGAACTCGCTGTCCCATGCGATCAAGCTCACTCCAGATCTCAATCACGGCCGTCTGGATGCGTATCAAGCTGTCTCCGCTTGGATAAATAACTCCGGCTCAACATCCGGTTCCGGCTCTGGCTCCTGCTTCCTTTTATGCTGGTAGCTGCGATGTCGAACGACCACATTCCGGCGCCCGTGGAAGGTTCCTCTTCCTTCGCGGCGCTGGAGTCTCTCCGCGTCAAGCAACTCGAAGAACAGACTTCCGCGCTTCGCAGTTCGGTCATCTGCGCGTTCAACCAGCTCCTCGACTTGAAAGATCTCAATACCGGCGTGCACAGCACCCGGCTGGCGGAATGGGGTATGCGTGTCGGGCAGGAACTGGGTCTGGAAGAAGCCGAACTTCAGAATCTCGAAGTTGCCGCGCTCCTGCATGACATCGGTAAAGTGGGCATCCCGGATTCCATTCTCCGCAAGCCTGAGCGTCTCGACCAGGAAGAGTATGCGCTCATGAAAAAACACTCCGAGTATGGATGGGCTGTGCTGCGCATGCTCCCGGGTTTCGAACGCGCGGCCCTTGACATCCTGCATCATCACGAATCTTTCGATGGAAAGGGATATCCGGCGGGACTTCAAGGCGCTGAAATTCCCGTAGTTTCACGGATCGTCTGCGTCATCGATGCCTTCGATGCCATGGTTTCTTCTCGTCCCTATCGCAAAGGCCTGCCATACCAGGAAGCGGTACGCCGGCTCAACGAGGCCAGCGGCACGCAGTTTGACCCTGTTGTCGTTCAGTCCTTCCTCTCCTTCGCGGAATCAGAAATGTCCCCTGTCTTCGCCGCCGCCGGCACGTCGGTTTCATCCGCCCTGTAAACACACTTCCCCGGTGCACGTGTTAAGAATCTGTGTTGCTAAACTATGTACGCCAGACCGTATTCTGTATGTGCGTTCTCGGGGCAGTTTTTGTAACTGACGATGCGTGCAGGTGCAAAGATATTCGGCGCTTTAGAGGAATAGGGTGCGGCTAATTCGACGTGGGAGCCTTCCGCGTAGTTGTTGCTGCTGCAG